>JAYVAS010000084.1:0-5791 GCA_043750895.1 Pseudomonadota bacterium | reverse complement strand
GGCGACGCGGGCCATCGTCTCCTTACGGGGGCGCCCGTCGTCGACCCGATCAGCGATGCGCGCTGCGGACCGCAGCCCGGTGAGCCGGACGTCGCGGGGCTGGGGGTGACGGAGCAGGCGGGGCAGGTCGGTGGCGTCCCCGTGGTCTCCGAGCACGGTGGCGGCCGCGCTGGCCTCGCCCTCGTCGCTGGCGCGCACGAGCCGCTCCCGGGCCGCCCGCACCGCGCGTGCCGCGTCCGCGACCGCCAGCGCCCGCAGCAGGGCCGCGCGGACGTCGGGGTTGGCCTCCGCGCCCAGCCGGCGGGCCAACTCGGCGCCGTGCGCGGGCAGCGAGGCGTCGGAGAGCGCGGTGGCGACGGCGAGTCGCACCCGCGGCTCCGCGTCGGCGAGCCGCGCCAGGAGGGGTTCGGCGGCGCGCTGTTCCCCCAGGGCCTCGGCGCTGGCGAGCCGGACCGCGAGGGGGGTCGCCGGGTCGTCCAGGCGGGTTCGGAGCGGCTCGACCCGGTCCGTCTTCCCGAGCGCGTGGATGGCGAGGAGCCGCGCGTACGGCGACGGGGAGTCCAGTTGTCGGATCCAGGCGTCCGGGTCCTGCGTGGCGTCCAGGTTCGCCAACAGGCCCCCCTTCGGATCGATGGCGACGTAGCGGGGGGCCGTGGCGAGGGGGATCCGCACCTCGACCGTGCCGTCGGCCATCCAGACGCTCCGCGTGACCGGAGGCGCGCCCGTCACGCCGACCTCGAGATCGATCGGCAGGGTGTACGGGGGGGCGTCGTCGGGCATCTTCTGGGAGAGGGTCACCACCAGCTCCCCTTCTCTCCACGTCCAGCGGCTGGTGACGGTGGGGACGTACGGAAGCTCGACCCACTGTTGGAAGAACCAGTCCAGGGAGCGCCCGCTCACGTCCTCCATGGCGACCTGGAAGTCCCGCGTGTGGACGACGCCGCGCTGGTGCCGCTGCGTGTAGGTTCGGAGTCCCCGCCAGAACACCTCCTCTCCGAGCTGCACCCGGAGCATGGTGAGCACGCTGGCGCCTTTGTTGTAGACGTTGCCCGACGGGGCCGGGGACGGGCCCTGGCTGTAGCGGCCGGCGAGGGACTGGGTGGCCGTGCTCGACGTGAACCACCGGCGCACCTGCCGGGCCCCGGCGTCCGGACCGTCCACCGAGGCCGTCCAGTCCCCCTCCAGGAAGGTCGTGAAGCCCTCGTTCAGCCAGAGCTCCCGCCAGTCTCGGCAGGTGAGGAGATCGCCGTACCACTGGTGCGCCAGCTCGTGGGCGAAGACCGAACGGTTCCACGGACGGGTGGCGCGCGACTCGGGGGGGACCAGCAGCCGGCGGGCTTCGACCGTCGCGGAGGTGTTCTCCATCCCGGAGTACAAGAACCGTTGGACGAAGACCTGGCGGTACGGACCCCAGGGGTAGGGGACGCCGGTGCGCTCGGCGAAGTGTTTCATCATCGCCGGGATCGGGTCCAGGGCGGGACGCCACTCGGCTTCGGGCGTGCCTGGGGGTACCCACACCGACACGGCGTCGTCCCCATGGACGTCGTAGGGCCCGGCCGCGACCATCACCAGGTAGTTGACCAGGTCGGTGCCGGGGGCGTTGGTGAGCACCTTCCAGCCCGGCGGCGCGGTGAAGCGCCCTTCGTAGGTGAAGCGGTCGTTCGGGTGGTCGTAGCCGGGGAACCAATATCGGTTGTCGGGGCCTTCCCCCTGCGACCACACCTCGGCGTAGGTGTCGGGGGAGTCGGGCCCGACCTCCCGCCAGTGCAGGCCGTTCTCCGGGGTGGCTGCGTAGGTGATGGTGACCACGGGGTGGTCCCCCGGGGCGTCGATGGACAGCAGGTCCCCCTCGACCCGGTAGGGGACGGCGGCGCCGTCCGCGGTGACCGATCCGATCTCGAGCGCCACCTGGTCGACCACGAAGGGACCGGGGGTGAGCCGGCGCAGCGTCCAGGTGGCCGTTCCGCTCACCCGGCGGGCGTCGGGTTGGATGTCGAGGGCGAGGAGGAGGTGCTCGGCGTCGAAGTTCCGGTCGGGTACGGTGGCGCCTCGGCGATCGGGCCCGATCGGGGCCGCCAGGGCAGGGAGGACCACCAGGGCGGCCAGCAGGAGAACTCGGCGCATGGGCGCCCATGTCTCCCGATGCTGAACGCCTGTCAAGCCCTCAGGGGCAGGTGGAGGTGGTCCACGTGGTGAGGTTGTTCCGCTCGTCACACTCGAACACCACGCCGCTCCCCGCCTCGTTCTCGTCGGCGACCGCGGTCGGTTTGGCGTCCCCGAGCTCGGCGGGGTCGAGGTCGAAGATCAGCGCCTCGCCGGTGCCGCCCGACGCGATGGGCGCGGTGGTGTACTGCGTGGCGAGCACGGCGCCGCTCGGACCCGCGAGGATCGACACCGGGATGCCGGCCGGGGCCTCGAGGTTGCCCGAGTTGAGCAGCCAGGCGCCGACGTACACGTGCCCCGCGTCGCACTCGGTCTCGCACACGTCGAAGATCTCGGCCTGCACGTCGAGGTACTCGCCGGGGGGCACACCGATGTCGCCGGAGCGGAAGCTGTTGTACGCGACGTAGTTCGGCGACGGGCCCACCGGGACCTCGCCGAGCTCGCCGATGTTGGTGATCGAGTAGGCATGCTGGTTCCACGTCTTCCGGCCCGGGGGCCAGGAACCATCGGCGTCCCCGTAGACGGTGATGGCCTTGTTCCAGCTGCAGTGACCGAGGACGATCTCGACCTGATCGTCGTTGTCGACGTCCGCGACCACCGGGGTCTCGAGGATGGTGTAGGAGCCGTGCTCCCGGGACTGGAACTTCACCGAGCCGTCGAGCCCCGAGAAGAAGCGGATGCTGGTCTCGTCGGCGAAGAGGACCTCCGGATACCCGTCGAGGTCGAAGTCGAAGAAGGTTGGCCCCGCGGCGCCCGACTGGTCGTCGATTCGGGCCGTCCACTTCACGGTGCCGCCCCATTCCAGCGCCACCAGCGAGTTCTGGGCCGCGAAGACGATCTCCGGGACGCTGTCACCATCGATGTCGTCGATGGACGCTGCGCCCACGTTGCCGCCGTAGGCGATGGGCCCCCAGACCTCGGTGCCGTTGGTCTCCATGCCGGTGATGTAGCTGCCGCTGGTCTTGACGATCTCGCCCTGGCCGTCCCCGTCGAAGTCGGCGATGGCGATGAGCCCGTCCAGACCGGTGTTCTGCCACTTCACCGAGCCGTCGAAGTTGTAGGCGGCGTTGCCGGTGACCAGCTCGCCCTGCCCGTCGTTGTCGAGATCGTAGGGCACCGACAGGGTGCCGTAGTAGCCGGAGCTGCCCCGCGGATCGCCCAGGTACGGCGCCGCGCCCTTGCCGAGGGTTCCGGCGGCGAGGGTGCGACCGTCGGTACCGCGGAGGATGGCGCTCCCGACCGTGACCTCCGGGTTGCCGTCCCCGTTCATGTCGAGGATCGAGGGATAGTTGTAGCCGAGGGTGTCGAGGCTGCCGAGGAGGGCCGCGGAGGTCCACTTGACCGCGCCCGTCTGCCCGTCCAGCGCGACCACCTTCTGGGGCCCGACCGCGACCACCTCGGGCCACCCGTCGTTGTCGAGGTCGCCGATCGCGAACCCGCCGTCCTGGCCGATGCCGGCCGCGGTCTGCCAGAGGGTGCCCGAGCCGTCCCCCTTCAGCGCCAACACCTTCCCGTTGGCGGTGCCGTTCGCGCCGCCCGAGTACAGGAAGATGATGGGCATGTCGTCGTCGTCGAGGATGCCGTTTCCGTTGGTGTCGGCGGTCTGGCCGACGCCCGGGGGTCCGCAGAAGGACGAGTTGCCCTGGTCCCACTCCACCACCGGGGAGAAGCTTCCGGTCTGGAGATCCACCTCGCACTCGGTGTTCAGCGCCACCTCGTCGGGGGTGCCGGCCAGGCCCTCGCAGATATCCGAGAAGTTGGTCCCGGTGGTGGGGCCGGTGCCGCCGGCGGTGTCCCCGGTGCCGGTGACGTCGCCTTTGCCGGCGAGATCGTAGTCCTGACCGCACCCGGCGAGCAGGACGAGGACCGATAGATACGCGTGCGCCATCGAGGCTCCAAGCAACGCTGGAGGCTACCGCATTCCCTGATCCCCCGCGACCGGTTAATGGGCTCGGGATGCTCGCCGTGTGTCAATTCAAGCCGCGCCGCGGCGCCCGCAACTCCAATCTCGCGGCGCTCAGCAAGATCGCAGCCGAAGCATTGGAAGCAGGTGCGCGGCTCCTCGTGCTCCCAGAAATGGCGGCCACCGGATACCGCTTTCCGAACCCGGAGGCGATCCGGCCCATGGCGGAGCCCCCGCGCGGTCCGACCTTCCGGGCGTTCTCTCCGCTGGCCAAGCAGTTCAAGGCCCACATCGTGGTGGGCTTCGTCGAAGATTTCGAGGGGCGGCTCTTCAACGCCGCGCTGGTGATCAACCCGGAGGGCCGCATCGAGGCCCTCTACCGGAAGCGCCTGCTCTACATCGACGACCACACCTGGGCGAACCCCGGCGATCTGCCCTACCCCACCTTCAGGACCCCCTACGGCACCGCCACGGTGGGGATCTGCATGGACATCAACGATCCGCGCTTCCTGACGCACCTGCGCCGGTCCCGCCCCGAGCTGCTCTGCTTCCCCACCAACTGGGTGGACGAGGGCACCAACCCTCAGCCCTACTGGGCGCAGCAGCTCCGCAGCGTGAGCTGGAACGGCACCCTGCTCGCGGCCGACCGGTGGGGGGAAGAGGACGGCGTCGGCTTCGCAGGGCGATCGGTGATCCTGCGTCGCGGCGAGGTGCTCGCCTCCGCGGAGCCCGAGGGCGATGGCTGGTGGGGCCTCGCCGCGCCGCTCGTTCCGGACCCCGCGGTCAGCCCCGCTTCCGGTCCCGCCGCAGGCTGAGCAGCAGGCCGAGGCCCGCGGCGAGGTAGCCGACCGAGCCACCGCCCGCGTTGCAGCCCACCAACGCGATGTCGGACAGCATCGCGTCCTTGAGCTCGTCCTCGGGCACGTCACCGAACAGGCCGTTCGCCGGCTTCTGCTCCGCGATCCAGTCGATCTCGTAGTCGCCGCACTCGCCCTGGAGGAAGCTGCCCTCCGCCGGGAAGGTGCCCTTCAACCCCGCCGCCGTCTCCCAGAGGACGTACCACTGGTGACAGGTCTCGGTGCCGCCCTCCGGCTCGTCCACCGCGTAGAGGCCCTGCTCGGGCTCGCCGACCAGCAGCACCATCGGGGTCTCGATGCCGTCCTGGATCACCGTGATGCTGGCGGGCGCCGCGTCGTCGCCCCAATCCGCGTACCAGCCGTGGGTGAAGGTGTCCCCGGTGTCGAAGGTACGGCTGGCGCTGTCTTCGATGGCCATCCGGACGGGCGGGTCGCCCTCCTTCAGCTCGCCGGACGCGAAGTCCTGCGTGTAGTAGGTGCCGTCGACGCCGCCGCCCATCTCGTTGAAGTCACCGGACATGATGTTGGCGCGGTGACCGTCGTGTGAGCACATCCAACCCGAGAGCGTCGCGTTCCGGGCGTCGGGGTACCCCGAGGCGATGTTCTCGCCCATCGCGCCGGCGGCGTCGGTGTAGAAGCGGCCGATCCGCTCCCAGGTGTCGGTGCCGTCACAGGACTCGTGCTGGAAGCAGGGGGTCTCCTTCATGTCGGTCGAGTGGTAGATCGCAGCGTCGGTCAGGTCCATGTCGATGTAGAGCGGGGCCTTCGCGGTCTTCTCGTCGTCGGAGAAATCGTCGGTCGAGCAGCCGCCGGCGTCGTAGTCCACGGTGAACTCGAGCGGCGCGACGCGCGCGGCGTTGGTCCACAG
>JAYVAS010000083.1:0-3204 GCA_043750895.1 Pseudomonadota bacterium | reverse complement strand
CCGGACACCCTGTACGGCCAGAACCTCACCAGCAACTACCAGATGCAGGGGTTGAAGCTGGCGAAGCAGTTCGTGTAGTCCGGGTTCCACCCGCAGCGTCAGAACCCCCCCTCCACCTGCACCACCACCCGGCCCCGCATACCACCCTTCGCCATACGCTCGATCGCCGCCCGGACGTCCCGCACCGGGAACGTGGAGTCGATGGGAATCGGGAGGCCGTCGCCCGCCCACCCGGCGAGGAGCTCCAGGTCGGCGCGCCGGGCCGCGATGATGACGGCGCCGGAGCGCGTACCGGTGGCCCACGCCAGGGGCATGACGAGGTAAACGGCCGGGCCGGGGATGGTGGTGACGTAGGCGCCACCGGGTTCCAGCATCCCGCGCAGCGCCATCCAGGAATGGGCGGCCGCCGCGTCGAAGATCACGTGGAAACGGGTGCCCTGGAGCGCGTCCAGCTGACCCCGCTCGACCGTACGGGTGGCCCCGAGCCCGCGCACCAGCTCGGCGGCGGACGCGCTGCACACCGCGGTGACCTCGGCGCCGAGCCGGACCGCGATGCCGACCGCGAGCGCGCCGACGCCCCCGGATGCGCCGATGATCAGGACCCGCTGGCCCTTCGTGAGCCCGCCCACGTCGCGCATCGCCTGGAGCGCGGTGACCCCCGCGGTGGCGAGCGCGGCGGCGTGCGCGTCGGAGAGGTGAGCCGGCCGCCGGACGAGGTTGGCCGCCGGCACGACGACAGACTCGGCGTACGCGCCCCGCTTCGTGCTGCGGGCGTAGGAGAGGAACCCGAACACCGCGTCCCCGACCGCATAGTCGGCGCCCGCGCCCACCGCCGAGACCACTCCGGACACGTCCCACCCCACCACGAGCGGCCGCGCCTTGCCGTGGAGGATGTTGCCGAGCAGCTCGCCGTCCAGCACCTTCAGGTCGGCCGGGTTCACGGCGCTGGTGTGGACATCGACCCGCACCTCGCCTTGGCCGGGTTCGGGGAGCGGGAGATCACGAATGGCGAGTCCGGCCACGCCGGTGTCGGAACAGAGGGCTTTCATGGGCTCAGGGTACAGGTTTTCGGAGTGGCGTGGGGCGGAGTGGCGGGGCTGTCGCCGTCGGGCCCCCGAGGTTCGGGCGGCCGCGTCAGCGCGGCGTAGGGTCGGTCAGACGGTCGCGCAGCCGCTCCAGTTCAGGGTGCAGGCGGCCCGAACCGGTGGCGTTGAGCTGCGCCGCGAGAGCGGCCGCGGAGGAACGGGATCGCGGCCGGTGGACCTCGGCGAGCCACCGCGTGAACAGCGGCCGCGGCGTCTCGTTCCCGGCGTGGAGGGCCGAGACGAACGTCAGGGCCCGGAGTCCACGGGCATTGAGTCTACGGGCTCGGTGGCGGTGTCGATCGTGGTGGTCCCTGACGCGGGCTTCCGGCGGTGCATCCGAGCAGGGGGAGCACGCTGACCACGCCGGGTGCCCCCGGCACGCCCCCGCGCCGGCGGTGGTGCAGCGTAGGTGCGCCCGGTCCAGGGTGGTCCAGCCCCGTCGGTCCCGATGAGCGACGGGGGCAGGTCGAAGACCTGTTTCTCCGTCCAGCTGCCGCCGGCAGCGGCGGCGAGAAGGGCGTCCCACTCCGGTTCCCGGCGCGCGGGCATGGCCAACCTCCATGATGTCTCCAACCGGGCCCCTCCGGAGAGGGGCGACGCGGGCGGGGGGTCTCGCGGTGAGGGGCGGCCTCGGCGTCGCTTGGGGCGACGCGTGCGGGGGGTCTCGCGGTGAGGGGCCCCGGCGAGAACCACGGACAACCCGGGTGCGAAACGAGGCATGTGCCGTCCCACGCACAGAATCAGCGGGATCCGACGGCGCGTCAAGCGGACCGAGCGTGGGTCACCTCACACCCCAATCTCCAACACCGCCGTCGACGCGTCCACCTCCGCATTCCGCTCCTGGTCGGCCGCCAGCTCCCGCACCGCCGTCAACACCTCCCGCACCGACCAGTCCACCTCGGCCCGGAACGAGCCCTTCCGGTCGTGTTTCTCGCACACCATCACCGGCACCACCCCCGTCCACCGACCGGTGGCCACGTTCAGCGGGGGGAAGCGATCGAGCGCGAGGTAGAGGCCGAGCTCGCCGAGGATCACGTTGCGGGTGCGTGACCCGGGTCGGACGACGAGGTTCGAGGGTCGGAGCGCGCCGTCGGTGACGTGCCCGGTGGGCCGGAGGCCGTGGGCGCGGGCGGTCTCGGGGTCGTGGTAGAGCCCGTTGACCACGCCTTCCTTGAGGAGCGCGACCGCGATGGGGGGCACGCCCCGGTCGTCGAAGGCGCGGGTGTGACAGCCACCGAACAGGCCGGCGTCGTCGGTGACGTGCAGGATGGGGTCGGCGAGCGCCTTCCCGAGCCAGGCGCCGAGGAAGGTGGCCTCGACACCCCGGGCCGCGAAGGCCGGCGCGAGGCTGCGGACCATCTCCGCCGCCACCCGCGGCTCGAGGACCACGGGGAGCGCCCCCGGAGGGCGACCCATGGGTACCGCGAGGGCGTCGACCCGGCGCCGCAGCTCGGCCCCGAATGGAAGGCTGGCGACGTCCGAGAAGTGCCGGGACGCGATGCGGTGGGGCACGCTGACGTCCCCCAGCACCGCCAGCGCCGAGAGGGAGAACGCCGTGGCGTGCTCCTCACACTCCACCCCGCGGGTGCTCATCCAGCACCGCCGCACCCGCTCCTCCTGGTAGAGCAGCTCCCGAAGCTCGGCGCGCGTCCGGTCCATGGCCCGCTCGGTGAGCTGGAGCACCTCGATCCGGTCCCCCTCCTCGATGGCCCCGTAGCGGCGATCGTCGATCCCGAGCGCGCCGGATCGTACGTTCATGCGCTCGACCGGCCCGGCATGCGCATCCGGCGGGCGTTCCACGCTGTCCGCGACGGCCGCCTCCAAGGCCGCGGAGGCCGACGGCGCGACGCCGACCCCGGTGGCGCCCCCCTCCCGGTAGACGCGCACCGCGTAGGTCGCGCGAACCCGGGTGACCGGACGCGATCGCGCCCCCGTCTGGGAGAATTGATGCTGCTCGACGCGGAGTACCTCCGCAGCCTTCGCGCCCCGAGCCCGGGCGCTGTCCAGGATGGTGACCAACTCAGCTCGACCGTCCACCGGCAACTCCACGCAGCGGCCCGTATCTTGGACGAAAGGATAGGCGTCCGCCATGTTCCTTCTGTTGTCCTTCGCGTGTTCC
>JAYVAS010000082.1:0-5064 GCA_043750895.1 Pseudomonadota bacterium | reverse complement strand
CCTCGCCGAAGGGGTTCTCCTTCCAGTTCACGAACCGCATGAGCGTGCTGCCGGTGACGGCCTTGTCGCTCTTCTTGGACATGTCCCGGTAGATGTAGGACTCGAACTGGTAGGCGCCGTAGGTCTTGCCGCCGTCGTCGTCGTCCCGCGTGGGATTCGACCGCGCCCCGACGGCGTAGGGGTCGTCCTTGGTGCGGTAGCTGTCGGACTCCGAGTAGGCGGTCGCCCGGTACTTGGGCACGAACTTGTTGGGGTCGTGCGACTTGGAGCGGAAGGGGTCCCACAGGCCGAGCGCGCCGAGGGTGTTCGGCCCGGCCACGCCGTCGGTCGAGAGCCCGTTGTTCTTCTGGAAGGCGCTGATCGCCTCCTTCGTGGCCGGGTCGAACACGCCCGTGACGGCGACGCCGAGCTTGAGCTGGAGCTTCTCGACCTCGTCCCCGGTGGCGCCGGCCTTCAGGGTCTTGCTGACGTTGGGCTGGGTCGCCCAGGCCGGGAGATCGGTCTGGGGATCCGGCTTCGCGACCGCCGCCGCCTTGGGATCCACCACCGCCTCGGGCGCGACCGCCGCCGCCTTGGGCTCCACCGCCGCCGTGGGCGCGACCGCCGCCGCCTTGGGCTCCACCGCCGCCGTGGGCGCGACCGTCGCCGCTTTGGGCTCCACCGCCGCCGTGGGTGCGACTGCCGCCGCCGCCGTGGGCGCGACCGCCGCCGCCGTCTCCACGTCGGCCTCCGCCACCACGATCGCCTTGGGGATCACCGCCTGCGCCGCCACGGGGTCCGTCGCCGCCTTGGCGGTCTGCTTCTCGGCGATCGCCGCGACCTCGGTGTCGGTGGCGGTCACCGGCTTGTCCACCGCCACGACGGGCTCGGCGACGGCCTCGGGCGCCTTGGCCTCCGCGGCCTTGGCCTCGGTCTTCGGCTCCGCCGCTCTGGTGTCCGGGGCCTTCGCCTCCAGCTCACTCTCGGTGACCGGGATCGCCTTCGGGATTTCGGGCTCGACCTCGGGGGCCTTGGCCGCGACCGTCTCGGCCGCCACCTCCTCTTCCGCCGTCGTGGCCGGCTGCCCGCTGCGCATCAGCTCGGCCAGCGCCGCGTTCCCCATCCCGCCGAAAGGGCCACCCATCCGCGGTCCCATGCCGCCACCGGGCCCCCTGCGTCGACCCTGTCCAAAGCGTGGGGGGAGCATGTCGCGGCCAGAACCCATCGAGACCACCAGGAGCCCTGGAAGGGTAGACCGCCGTCGCGCCCAGCGCAACGGGGGGGCCCCTACTCGAGGTAGGTGTAGCCCTCGAGCCCGCTCTGGTACGCAGTGATCATCTTCGCGCCCTCCTCCATGGTCATCCGACCCTCCTTGAGCGCGCGCTCCGTGGCGCGCCGCACCCGGCGCACGAGGTCCCCGCGGCTGAACTGCACGTACTTCAGCACCTCCTCGACCGTGTCCCCTTCGATGACGTGGTCGATGGAGTACGCGCCGTCCTCGTCGAGGGAGACGTGCACCGAGTTGGTGTCTCCGAACAGGTTGTGGAGGTCTCCCAGGATCTCCTGGTAGGCCCCGACCATGAACACGCCCAGGTAGTAGGGCTGGTCGTTGGCGGGATGGAGGGCGAGTACGTCCTTGACGTCGCGCAGGTCGATGAAGCGGTCGATCTTGCCGTCCGAGTCGCAGGTGATGTCGGCGATGATGGCGCGGCGGGTGGGCTCTTCGGCGAGGCGATGGATCGGCATCACCGGGAAGAGCTGATCCACGGCCCACGAGTCGGGCGCGGACTGGAAGACGCTGAAGTTCCCGAAGTAGGTGTCGGCGAGGGACTTCTCGAGGCCCTCCAGGTCGTCTGGCACGTAGGACTGCTGGCGGACAATGTGGAGGATCTTCTGGGAGACGAGCCAGAAGAGGTGCTCTCCCCGCGCCCGCTGGCTGAGGTCGAGCAGACCCAGGTTGAACCGGGAGAGCAGCTCCTCCTTGGCGGCCTGGGCGTCGTGGTAGGCCTCCTGGAAGTTCTTGCGCGTGACGCTGTCGAGGATCTCGTGCAGCTCCTGGATGACGTCAGGGTCGTCGTCGGTCACGACCACGTCGTCGTGGCTGGGGAACTCGGAGACGCCCAGCACGTTGAAGACGAGGACCGCGTGGTGCGCCGCGAGCGCGCGACCGGACTCGGTGATGATGTGCGGGTGGGGCACCATCGCCTCGTCGCAGGCGGCGACCACCGCTGCGACCACGTCCGCGGCGTACTCGTCCACGGTGTAGTTGACCGAGGACTCGAAGTTGCTGCGCGAGCCGTCGTAGTCGACGCCCAGACCACCGCCGACGTCGAAGTATTGCATCGGGGCGCCCATCCGTGCCAACTCGGTGAAGATGCGCCCGGCCTCCTGGAGCGCCTTCTTCACCGACCGGATCGCGCTGACCTGCGAGCCGATGTGGAAGTGGAGGAGCTGCAGGCAGTCCAGCATGCCCTCCTGCTTGAGGTAGGCGATGCCTTCGACCATCTCTCCCACGGTGAGGCCGAACTTGGCGCGATCCCCGGCGCTCGTCTCCCACCGACCGGCGCCCTTGGAGGCGAGCTTGGCCCGCATGCCGATCACCGGACGGATGCCCACCCGACGCGAGACCTCCACCACCAGCCGGAATTCACTCGACTTCTCGACCACGATGATGGGATTACGGCCGAGCTTCTTCGCCATCAGCGCCGTCTCGATGAACTCGGCGTCCTTGTAGCCGTTGCAGATGATGAGGGCCTCGGGGTCGTCCATCAGCGCGAGGACGATGAGCAGCTCGGGCTTGGAGCCCGCTTCCAGGCCCATGTGGTAGTGCTCGCTGAACCGGACGAGGTCCTCCACGAGGTACCGCTGCTGGTTCACCTTGATCGGGTAGACCCCGCGGTAGCTCCCCTTGAACTCGTACTCCTTGATCGCGTTGTTGAACGCGGTGGCCAGCGTCTTCACCCGGGTACGGAGGATGTCGGTGAAGCGGACCAGGATGGGGAGCTGGATGCCCCGCCGCTCGAGGTCGTCGATGAGGGTCTTCAGGTCGATGCCGTCGCCGCGCGGACCGGCGGGTGTGACCTCGATGTTCCCGCCGTCGTTGATGCGAAAGAACTCGCGCCCCCAGTTGCGGACGTTGTAGAGCTCGGTGCTGTCCTGGATCGACCATCCGCCACGCATCACGCCTCCGAAGGGGCGCGCGTACTAGCACGGTGGGGGGCGGGGCGCCTTCGGCGGGGGTGCACGTGACGCGGACATCGGCCAAATGCGGTGGTACGCTGATTCATGCTCGTACTTTTCCTGTTCGCGTGCACGGGCTCTGCCGCGACCGACTCCGGGACCGAGCCCACCGACACGGTCACCGACACCGACACCTCCGGATCGGTCACCGACACCGCCAGTTGCCTCGCCACCCTGCCCGCCGACGAGCCCGCAGCCTGCGCCACCGCCACCATCGGCGAATACCTCGACGCCTGCCTCTGGGACAACTGGGGCGACGACCTCGTGCTCACCGGCACGTTCACCGCGTTCGACGCCGGGGGGAGCGTCTTCCTCGCCGCGGACGGCACCTCCTACGACCTCGGGGGCGGGACGCCGGGGGTCTGGGCCGACCTCCCCGACCTCGTGTCGGCCGGGACGGTGAACGTGCGGATCGTGGGGGGCTGCGGTGCGTACGGCGAGGGGACCGCCGGCCTCGAGGTCACCTCCTTGGAGGGCGACCTGTTGTTGCTCACGGGACGGGGTCCCGGACCGTGGACCATCGGGGAGTGGTCGGCCGAAAGGGTCGACGCGGGCTGTGGCGAGCGGGACGCCCCGCAGCCGAACTCCTGCACCGCCTGCCAGGAGCCGCAACCCGTCTCGGTGGTCGGGCCCGAGTCGCTCGAAGCCTGGCCCGGAGACCCCGCCCTCTCCGCGAACTACCGGCTCGTGGTGGGGATCTCCTACCACGGACGGGTCTACGTCTGCGCGGACGGCCCCGGGGAGGACGTGGCCGCCTGGTACGTCGTCCCCGGCTGATCGCCCCGCGGCTCAAACCCCGGGCGCGGGCTCGCGGATCGCGCCGGTGCGCGCGAGGTCGGCGTACCAGAGGGCCGAGTCCTTCAGCGTGCGGACCTGGGTGGCGTAGTCCACCCAGACCAGGCCGAACCGCTGCGAGTAGCCGTAGGCCCACTCGAAGTTGTCCATGAGCGACCACGCGAAGTAGCCGACCAGCGGTACCCCGGCCCGGATCGCGCGCTGGCACGCCAGGAGATGACCGTGCAGGTAGGCGGTGCGGCGGGCGTCGTGGATGGCGCCGTCGGGGCCGGGCGCGGTGGCGTAGGACGCCCCGTTCTCGGTGATCACCAAGGGGATACCCGGATAGTCGACGGAGAGGCGTACGAGCAGGTCGTAGAAGCCGTCGGGGTACACCTCCCAGCCGATGTCGGTCCGGTCGTCGGTCCCGGCCTCCTCGAGGGTGCGCGGCAGGTTCTCGGAGTCGAGCACCAGCGGGCTCCTCAGGATCGCCCGACTGTAGTAGTTGATCCCCAGGAAGTCGGTGGGAACCGCGATGGTGGCGAGGTCCCCGGGGCGGACGAAGGTGAGCGCCCCGGGCGGGAGGCGGCCCAGCAACTGGTAGTCGGCGACCATGTCGGCCGGGTACCCACGACCGAACAGGGGATCGAGGTACCACCGGTTGAAGAAGCCATCGAAATGGCGGGCCGCGTCGGCGTCGAAGGGGCTCGGCGACGCGGGGTAGCCCGGGGTGAGGTTCAGGGTGATGCCCACCTGCGCGTCGGGCGACGCGGCGCGGAGCACCGGCACGGCGAGGCCATGGCTCAACAACACGTGGTGGACCACGGCCAGAGACTCGGGCCAATCCTGATGGCCGGGCGCGTGTTCGCCGTTCATGTGCCCCAACATCGCCACACACCACGGCTCGTTGTGGGTGATGTAGTGCTTGACCCGGCTACCGAGGCGCCGGGAGACGGCCGCGGCGAACCGGACGAACGCGTACACCGTCTCCCGGTTGGCCCACCCGCCGCGGTCCTGCAGGCCCTGCGGCAGGTCCCAATGGTAGAGCGTGACCCAGGGCGTGATCCCGGC
>JAYVAS010000081.1:0-3504 GCA_043750895.1 Pseudomonadota bacterium | reverse complement strand
CTGCACCGCTTCGACGAGGCGGGCCCGTTCGACCGTGGCCGGGTCCACCCGGTCGACGACGAGGTGGGTCACCACGGCGGCGTCCTCGAGGTCTACCTCGGCGCCGTCCACCCACGCGCGCGCAAACCCCAGCAAACGCAGCGCCGCGCCCGTCTGGGGCGTGCGCAGCTCGGTGATCAGACGCCCCCGTCCGGGCGCGAGGTGGGCGAGGTACTCGGCGGCGAGGGCAGGGGGGAGGGCCCGCACCTCTCGCTGGCAGGTCGGGCAGTGGGGGACGCCGAGGTTGGCCCACAGCAGGCGGAAGTGGTCGTGCAGCTCGGTGACGGTGGCGACGGTGGAGCGAGGGTTGTGGCCGCTGTTCCGCTGGTCGATGGCGATGGAGGGGGCGAGGCCGCGGACGTGGTCGATCGGGGCCCGCTCCAGGCGGCCCAGGAAGCGCCGGGCGTAGGTGGAGAGGCACTCGACGTAGCGCCGCTGGCCCTCGGCGAAGATGGTGTCGAAGGCCAGGGAGGTCTTTCCGGACCCCGACGGGCCGGTGATCACCGTCATCTGGCCGCGGGGGATGGTGACGTCCACGCCCTGCAGGTTGTGGCAGCGTGCCCCGCGGATCTCGAGGTCGGTGCCGGCGGTCGCCGTGTACCGGGGCGGCCGCGGTTCGGCGGCGATGGGCGGGCGCCCCCCCAACTCGGGCAGCTCCGCAAGCACTCGGCCGGTGGGCGTGTCGGTGCGGGCCACCTGCTCGGGCGTCCCCGTGGCCAGGATCCGGCCACCACCGGGGCCGCCGTCGGGGCCCAGCTCCACGAGGTGGTCGGCGACCTTCACCAGATCGGTGTGGTGCTCGATGACCACCACGCTGTTGCCCGCCTCCACCAGCGCCTGGAGGGCGCCGATCAGGACGCGGACGTCCTGGAAGTGGAGGCCGGTGGTGGGCTCGTCGAGCAGGTAGAGGGTACGGCCGGTGGCGGGACGGTGGAGCTCCGTGGCGAGCTTCAGGCGCTGCGCCTCGCCGCCGGAGAGGGTCGTCGCGGGTTGGCCCAGGGCGACGTAGCCCAGACCGACCTCCTCGAGGGTGGACAGGATGCGGTGGATCTTCCGGTGGGTGGAGAAGAACACCGCCGCTTCGGCGACCGTCATCTCGAGGACGTCCGCGATGGAGCGCCCCTTCCAGGTGACCTCGAGGGTCTGGGGCGTGAAGCGGCGTGTCAGGCACACCTCGCAGGGCACCTCGACGTCGGCGAGGAACTGCATCTCCACCGTGCGCACGCCGGCGCCGCCGCAGCTCTCGCAGCGGCCACCGGGGACGTTGAAGCTGAAGTGGCCCTTCTTGTAGCCCCGGGCCTGCGCCTCGGGCACCGCGGCGTAGAGGTCCCGGACCAGATCGAAGAGACCCGAGTAGGTGGCGGGGTTGGAGCGCGGGGTGCGCCCGATCGGGGTCTGGGCGATCTCGATGACCTTGTCGATCTGATCGCACCCGTCGACCCGCCAACGCGCCGTCTCGTGGCGCGCCGCGCCGCTGACGAGGGCGGCCTCCAGCGCCACCTGGATGACGTCGAAGAGGAGGGTGGACTTGCCCGAGCCCGACACCCCGGTGAACACCACCAGCTTGCCGAGCGGCAGGTCGAGGTCGACCTCGCGCAGGTTGTGGAGGGTGGCCTTCCGCACCTTGATGACGCCCGCCTTGGCCTTGCGCCGCTTCTCGGGGACGGCGATGACCTCCTCCCCGCGCAGGTACCGAGCCGTGGGCGTCGGCAAGGTGCGGAAGGTTGCCGGGGGACCCTCTCCGACCAGCTCCCCGCCGAGTCGACCGGCGCCCGGCCCGATGTCGATCACGTAGTCCGCGAGCTCCATCGTCTCCCGGTCGTGCTCGACCACCACGATGGTGTTGCCCTGATCACGCAAGGCCTCGAGGGCGGCGAGCATCCGGCGGTTGTCGCGCGGGTGCAGGCCGATCGAGGGTTCGTCGAGCACGTAGGTGACCCCCTGCAGGCCGCTGCCGACGCAGGAGGCCAGGCGGATCCGCTGCGCTTCTCCGCCGGAGAGGGTGTTCGCGGCGCGGTCGAGGGTGAGGTAGCCCAGGCCCACCGCGTACAGAAAGCGCGTGCGGTCGAGGATCTCCTTCACGATGCCGGCGCCGAGCAGCGCCTCGTCGGGCTGCAGCACCAGGCTGCCGAAGAACGCGACCGTCTCGTCCACCGAGAAGTGGGTCATCCGGTCGATCGCATGCCCGCGGAAGTCGACCGCCGCCGCCACCGGGTTGAGGCGGCGACCGTGGCAGCTCGGACAGGGGCGGGTCCCGGGGTGGGCCCCGTCCAGGGAGGCGGGGAGGACCCTGCCGCGCGGACCGTCGATGACGGCCCCCAGCCCGGTGCAGGTTGGACAGGCGCCCTGCGGGGCGTTGAACGAGAACAGCCGCGGCTCCATCTCGGGGATGGAGATGCCGTGTTCGGGGCAGGTGCGGTCGATGGCGTGGACGGTATGGGTGTCCCCCACCAGGGTGGCCACGACGCCGGACGCCATCCGCAGCGAGCGCTCGAGGGCCTCCACGAGGCGGGGCCGATCCTGGTGCAGCATCGTGAGGCGGTCGACCACGATCTCGATGGTGTGCTTGTCGTAGCGCCCCAGCTCGGTGGGCTGGTCGAGCTCCATCAGCGTGCCGTCCACGCGGGCGCGGAGCCAGCCGTCCCGCGCGTATTGCTCGAGCTCCTTGCGGTACTCGCCCTTCCGATCCCGCACCACGGGCGCCAGGACGATCAGCCTCTGCCCCTCGTACAGGCGCAGCAGGTGGGCCGCGAGCTCGCCCGGGCTCTGCCGACTGATGGGGCGCAGGCACACCGGGCAGCGGGGGGTCCCCAGGCGGGCGTAGAGCAGGCGCAGGTGGTCGTACACCTCGGTGATGGTGCCGACCGTCGAGCGGGGGTTGCGGTTCACCGTCTTCTGGTCGATGCAGAGGGTCGGGGAGAGGCCGTCGATCCGGTCGACGCGCGGGCGCTCCATCTGACCGAGGAACTGCCGCGCGTAGGGCGACAGCGACTCCATGAACCGCCGTTGGCCTTCCTGGTAGAGGGTGTCGAAGGCGAGGGAGGACTTCCCCGAGCCGCTCACGCCGGTGATGACGGTGAGCGCGTCCCGCGGGATGTCGACGTCGAAGCCGCGTAGGTTGTGTTCGCGCGCGTTGTGGATGTGGATGCTGGCCATGTCAGTGCCGCTCGTCGGCGTCCTTCGTCTTGGCCTCGATGGCGTCCAGGCGGGCTTCGAGGGCCTTCAGACGGGCCTCCTCGGCGTTGGGGGCGGCCGGCGCGGGGGTGTCCCGGCCGAGGATCTCCTGGAGGGAGTTGGCGATCAGCTCCGCGTAGGCCGGGATCCGGGTCGCGCGCTTCGCGGCCTCGAGGCGGATGACCGAGTTCTTGTCTCCCACGTCGCCGAGGATGCGGACGGCCGACTGGCGCTCGCGGAGGTCGAGGCCGGTGAGGAGCAGCTCGGCGGAGCGGGCGACGCGGGCCATCG
>JAYVAS010000080.1:0-1989 GCA_043750895.1 Pseudomonadota bacterium | reverse complement strand
CCCGCCGATGGAGCGGATGTTGAACAGCCCGTCGAGCGAGGTGAGGGTGGTGTTGCCATCGAGCGTGACGTCTCCGGTCACCGCGGTGATGGGGGACAGACCGGTGAGGTCGGTCAGGAGAGGGTTGTCGGCGAGGTAGAGGCCGCTCTCACCGATGATGCCGGAGGTGGGGTTGGCGGATACCGACACGACCGAGGAGTTCCAGATGCGGATCGCCTCCAGCTCCTGAAGCGACGCCGGGGTGGACACAGCGCTCAGAGAGTCGTTTCGATCCAACTTGATCAGGGTCGACTCCAGGGATGGGAGCGGACCGAAGTCGGAAAAGTCAGTCAGGTTGGTCGCGAAGATCCTTGCTACACGCAGTGAGTCCAGCCCGTCCAGTGATCTGAGCCTCGTGGGTGGCTCGAAGCCGGCGAGGGTGAGCCAGCCGACCTCCTCCAAGCCCGCCAGCGGTGCGAGGTCTACCACCTCGGGCAGGTTGAGCGTCAGGTACTCGAGGGACCTCATCCCCTCCAACCCCTCGACGGTTGGGGCAGGAATCTCCGCGAGCGACACCGAACCCGCCCAGGAGGTGACGCCGGACAACGGCGCCAGCGAGACGATGGGACTCCCCGAGATGGACACGTCCTCGAGCGACCGCAGGTGAGAGAACGCGGAGATGTCGGTCAGGAGAGGGTTCTCGCTGATGACGAGATACCCGATCGAGGTGAGGTGCTCCAGGCCGTCCAGGGACTCGAGGCCGGGGTTGGAGCCGATGAGCACCGTCTGGGGAACCTTTGCGTGGCGAGGGATGTCGCACAGACACGAGAAGGTCGTCAGGTCAGCGGCGGTCACGTTCTCAATGTCCAGTGCCCAGGCCCCGTCGTAGGTGAGGCAGAAGTCGCCGTAGGCCGCGAGGTCGTCGTCGGATCGGACGACGATCACGTCCTCGTAGAGGTTGTCCACCACGCACGCATCGATCCCATCGCAATCCTGATCCACTCCGTCGTCCGGGACATCCTCGGCGCCGGGGTGGGTCGTGGCATCGGCGTCGTCACAGTCGACGGCCGAATCGTAGCCATCGCCATCGCCATCCACGGCCGTGGTGGAGGTGTCGGTCGTCGTGCCCGAATCGTCAGATGGGGTGGTCCGGGAGTCCTCCGTTCCGGTGGGGGTAGAATCGGAACCCTTGCCGGGGTCCGTGCATGCGAAGACCAGCGCGGCGAGCAGGGTCATATCCACGTCCCCACGCGGCTGAGCAGCACCGCGCCGGTGCCATCCGGCGTCCGGTAGAACACACGCGGACGCCCGGCCGTCGCGACCACGCACGGGTACCCCATCGCGTCCGCCGCGCTGGTGGAGACGGGCCGGTCGGTGAGGTTTCCCAACGGGGTCCAGGTGGCGAGATCAGCGAGCGGCGCGTAGGCGCCGAAGGGGGTGGTGAACTCGTCCGATCCAGACACCTTGTCCTCCCAGCACACCAGGACCAGACCGGATTCGCCATCGATGGACAGGGATGGGAAGTTCTGGATGCCCTGCGAGTCGGTGGTCGCTGTGGGCGACACCTCCACCTCCGCCGACCAGGACCCCGCCACCGGATCCACGACGGACCTGGCCCGGACGGCGGCGTCGTTGTTCGGCGAGGCGTAGGCCACCACGAAGGTGCCGTCGTGCGTTGCCGCCACGCAAGGGTCTCGGCACTCGTCTGACCCACCGATGTCCACCTCGGCAGCGCCGGAGATGTCCCAGCCCACCATGGCGGCCACCCGCATCGACTTGCCGAAGGTCTGGCGCTTCTTGGATCCGCGAAGGGAGTACTGCACCCTCCACACGACCAACACCGTCGGCCCGTTGGGGTCGTCCTGCCCGCTCACCGCGATGGTGGGAAAGTCCGAATCGTCGTACCCGTATGCCCCGTAGGCCGCCGCGGTGTTGACGGCCGTCGGCGTCGACCACGTCCCGCCGACGGGGCGCACGGAGAGGAAGATGATCTGGTTCGTACCGTCGGAC
>JAYVAS010000079.1:0-6570 GCA_043750895.1 Pseudomonadota bacterium | reverse complement strand
GCGCAGGTGCACGCCGGCCCACACTCGGCGTCCGTGAGCCCGGTGGCGGCCTCGGGGCGACCGAAGAGGGTGGGGCCAGCCTCGCAGGTGGCGGGCGTGGACGGCGCCTTCGGTTCGGCGGGGCACCCCGCCAGGCCGAACCAGACCAGGAGGCATGCCGGACCGGACCAACCCCTCACGGCTTCGCCATCCGCGCCCGCACTACTGGCGCGACGACCTCACCGACCAGCGCCGCCAGTCGGGCCTGGCCCGCGGCGGTGGGATGGACGCCGTCCGCCTGGTTGAGGGAGGGGTCCCCCGCCACGCCTGCGAGCAGGAAGGGCACCAGCGGGATGCCCAGCTCGCGGGCGAGCGTGGGGTAGATGGCGTCGAAGTCGCGTGCGTAGTCCGGGCCGAGAGTGGGGTTGGCGCGCATCCCGAGCAGGACCGGGTCGGCTCCGGCGCTCCGGCACCGCGTCAGGATGGCGCGGAGGTTGGCCTCCGCCTCGGTGGTCGCGAGCCCGCGCAGCATGTCGTTCGCCCCCAGGGCCACCACGACCACGTCGGGCTTCTGCCCCAGGATCCAGTCCACCCGGCGGAGCCCCCCCGCGGTGGTGTCCCCGCTCACCCCGGCGTTCACCACCTCGACGGGGAGGCCCTCCGCCTGCCAGGCGCGCGCGAGCTGGGCCGGGTAGGCGTCCTCGGCGCCAAGGCCCAGGCCCGCGGTCAGGCTGTCGCCCAGGAAGACCACGCGGACCGAGGCGGCGGCGGGTTGGGTGGCCGCGGGCGCCGCGGCGGGCGGGGCAGGGGTCGGGGTGGGCGGGGCGGACGCCGGCCCCCCGCACGCGCACAACAGCAGGAGGAGGAGAGACATCGACGCCACGTAGCGCGCTGGATTCCGGCCGTCGGCGCGGCTCCCCCTTCCCGACTCGGCGGCCGCGCCTAACTTCCGCGGGCGCGTGCTCCCTCGGCATTCGCCCGGTGCACGCCTTGCCTCCCGCGATTCGCCTCGAAGCGGTGTCCCGTCGGTTCCTTTCGGGTGGGAGCGACCTCACCGTCCTCGACGCCGTCTCGTTGGTGGTGGAGCCGGGGGAGATGGTGGCGATCATCGGCCCGAGCGGCTCCGGGAAGAGCACCCTGCTCGCGTTGTTGGCGGGGCTCGATCGCCCGTCCACCGGCGAGGTGTGGGTGGACGGAGAACCGCTCCACACGCGGGGCGAGGACGCGCTCGCGCGCTGGCGGCGTCGCTCCCTCGGCTTTGTCTTCCAGTCCTTCCAACTGCTCGATCACCTCACCGCGCGGGAGAACGTGCTGTTCCCGTTGGAGCTGTTGGACCGCGCCGACGCGGGGAGCCGGGCGGACCTCCTGCTCGACGCCGTGGGCCTCGCGAAGCGGGGACACCACTACCCCCGACAGCTCTCCGGCGGCGAGCAGCAGCGGGTCGCGGTGGCGCGGGCCTTCTCCACCTCTCCGCGCATCCTGCTCGCGGACGAGCCCACCGGCAACCTGGATGGCGCCACCGGCGCCCGGGTCCTCGCGGCGATGGACACCCTGCGCGCTGACAGCGGCACCACCGTGGTGCTCGTCACCCACGACCCCGCGATCGCCGCGCGGGCGGACCGTCGGATCACCCTCCGCGACGGCCGGGTGATCGCCGACGAACGTGGGGCGCCCGCACGATGACCCTCGCCCTTTTCTTCCGCCTGCTCGCCCGGGAGCTGCGCGGCGCCGGCGCGCGTTCCCTTCCGTTCATCGGCTCGCTCGCCGTGGGCGTCGCCGCGGTGGTGTTGGTCGCCGGCCTGGGCGACAGCGTGGGCCGCGCGATCCGGATGGAAGCCCGCCCCCTGCTCGGCGGGGATGTCGCCGCGCGCTCCTTCACCCCGCTGCCCGAGGCCTACGATCAGGTGTTGACCGAATTCCCCGGCGTCGAGCGGGTGGACACGGTGGACCTCCTGACCATGGCGGCCTTGCCCGTCGGCGCCGACGGACGGCCGGGCCGGAGCCTGATCGTCGAGCTCAAGGCGGTCGGCGAAGGCTGGCCCTGGTACGGCGCCCCCGAGCTGGACCCGGCACGCCCCCTCGCGGAGCTGCTGGATCCCGAGGGAGTGGTGGTCGATCCCGCCCTGCTCGAGCGGCTCGGGCTGACGCCGGGGGGCCGGCTGCGCATCGGCGATGCGGCGTTCGTGGTGCGCGGGGTGGTGACGCGGGAGCCGGGGCGGATGCCGACGGGCCTGGTCGCGGGACCGCGGGTGCTGATCAGCCATGCGGGCCTCGACCGGGCGGGACTCGGAGCGACCGGCGCCCGGATCAACCACCGCGCCTTGTTCCTCGTGCCCGACGAAGCACGCGCCGCCGCGCTGGCGGCCCGACTGGAGGAGGTCGGGGGCACCCGGGCCACGGTCGAGACGTGGAGCGACGCCCAGCCCGGGGCCCAACGGGGAATCGCGCAGACGACTTCCTGGCTCGGGCTCGTGGCCCTGCTGTCGCTGTTGGTCGGAGGGGTGGGGGTAGCCCAGGCGACGCACGCGTGGATGGCGCGCCGCCTCGATGCCATCGCGATCCAGCGGACGCTGGGCCTCACCGCGGGGGAGGTGGGGCGCCTCGCGCTCGCGCAGACGGCGCTGTTCGCCCTGGCGGGGGGGCTGGTGGGGGCGGCGGCAGGCACCGCGGCCCTGGCAGTCTCTCCGTTGATCCTGGACGGGCTGTTGCCGGCTGACGCGATCCAGCCCTGGCAGCCGTCGGCGGTGCTCCGGGGCGTCGGCTTGGGCGTGGCGATGGCGCTCCTGTTCGCGATGCGGCCCCTGCTGGAGGCCGCCCGGGTGCCGCCGTTGCGGGTGTTGCGTCGCGACGTGGAGCCCATCCCGGCCTCCTGGGGGCGGCAGCTCGGGATGTTGTCCACGGTCGGGGTCGGCGTGTACGTCCTGGCCTGGCTCCAGGTCCAGGATGCCGTCATCGCGGCGGCGTTCGTGGGCGGCCTCGCGCTGGTGGCGGGGGCGGGGGCGCTCGGGGCCGGTGCCTTCGCGCGGGTATTGGGGAGGCTGGCCCATCGGGCGCCCCGCTGGTGGTTGCGCCACGGGCTCGCGTCGGTGGGGCGGCCCGGTTCGGGGCTGGTCCCGGCGGTGGTCTCGCTGGGGCTCGGGGTGGTGGTGGTGCTCACCACGGTATTGGTGGAGGGGCGCCTCTACGCCCAGATCTCCCAGGAGTTCCCCTCGTCGGCGCCGAGCGCCTTCCTCGTCGACGTGCAGCCCGACCAGCAGGCCGAGGTGGAGACGCTGCTCGCCGGGGCCGGGGCCACGAACACGCGCGGCGCGCCGGTGGTGGTCGGCAGGCTGGCCGCAGTGGACGGGGTCGGCGTCGAGGCCCTGGCGCAGACGCGTCCCGAGGGGGAACGCTGGCAACTCACCCGCGAGCAGCGGCTCTCGTACATGCCGGCCCTCCCCGCGGACAACGTGATCCTCGAGGGCGCGCCCTTCTCGGCGGCCGTCCCCGGCGAGCTGTCGATCGAGCGTGCTTACGCCGAGGGGCTCGGCGTCAAGCTGGGCAGCGTGGTGCGCTTCGACGTCCAGGGGGTCCCGCTCGACCTCACGGTGACCAGCATCCGGACGGTCTCGTGGGAGAGCTTCAACATGAACTTCTTCCTGGTCGTCGAGCCGGGGGTGCTCGAAGCGGCGCCGCAGACGATCCTCGTCACCACGCAGCTCCCCGCCGATCGGGAGCCCGGCTTCCAGGACGCACTGGCCGCGCGCTTCCCCAACGTCACCCTGGTCAGCGTCCGCTCCGCGCTGGCGTCCGCGCGCGGGCTCCTCGAGAAGCTGGGGTGGGGGATCCGGGCGGTGGGGGCGTTCACCGCGGTGGCTGGGGTGGCGATCCTGGCGGCCGGGGTGGCGTCGGATGCCGTGCGCCGCGGGCGACAGGTGGCGCTGCTGAAGACCCTGGGCACGACCCGCGCCGGCGTGGTGGGGCTCTTCGCGCTGGAGTACGCGATCGTCGGTCTCCTCGCCGGCGGCCTGGGCGCGGTCGGCGCGGTCGGGCTGTCGTACGTCCTGGTCACGCGGTTGATGCGCCTCGACTGGCGCACGGACGGCCTCGTGGTCGTGGCGGCGGTGGTGGTGACGTCGATGTTGTGCGCCTTGATCGGGGTGATCGCCAATCAGCGGGCGCTGCGGGTGCGGCCGGGGGAGCTTCTCCGCGGAGAGTAGCGTCGATCCCCTTGACGTCTCGGCAACCGTCTCGTATAGTCCCCTCATGTTTGTAAAGTGGCCGAACAAACAAAGTGGAGCGCCGGGTTCGGCGGCCGGATGGGATGACCTCCGGGCGCACAACACGGCCCTGCTGTTCGACGCGATCTGGAGCGAGGACGGGGTCTCCCGCGCCGACCTGGCGCGGTTTTCGGGCCTCTCCCGCGCCACGGTGTCCGACATCGTGCTGGAGTTCCTCGAAGCCGGAGCGGTCTCCGAGTCGGAGGTCGCGCCGTCGAGCGGCGGGCGCCCGCCGATCCGGCTTCGTTTCGAGGACGGCTGGCGGCACCTCATCGGCGTGGAGATGGGGGCGTCGCACCTCTCGGGTGTGCGCACCGACCTCCGCGGCCGGGTCCTGGCCAGCTTCAAGCGGGAGATGGACGTCGGGGGGGATCCCGTGGGCACCCTCGCCGCCATCGACGAGGGCGTCCGCGACCTCAGTCGGGTGGATCCCGGCGTGCCGGTGCTGGGCATCGGCGTGGGCGTCCCTTCCCCGCTCCGCGCGGCGGACGACGGTCGGCTCGCTCCCCACCTCTTCCCACGCTGGGTCGGCGTCGACATCGCCTCCCACCTCGCCTCCGTCCACGGCCTGCCGGTTCGGCTCGACAACGACGCCAACCTCGGCGCGCTGGCGGAGCACTGGTGGGGTGCGGGGCGGGACGTCACCGACTTCGCCTACATCAAGGTCGCCACGGGCGTGGGCGCCGGGATCCTCATCGGCGGCCAGATCTACCGGGGGGCCACCGGCATCGCCGGAGAGATCGGACACACCACCATCGACCCCCGCGGGCCCCTCTGTCGGTGCGGCCTGAACGGGTGCCTGGAAGCGATGGTCGGCAGCGCGTCGCTGCTCGGGACGGCCCGCAACCGGGTCCAGTCGATGGCGACGCCACCGGTGTGGTCGCAGGAGCCCTGCTCCATCCGCGCGGTCATCGCCGGGGCGCAGGCCGGGGACGCCGTGGCGCAGGATCTCATCGCCGGCGCCGGGACTGCGCTGGGCATCGCCATCGCCAACCTGCTCAACCTCGTCAACCCGGGGCGCGTGATCCTGGGGGGGCACCTCACCGAGGCGGGCGCGCTGTTGCTCGACCCGCTGCTCGCCGCGATCGCGCGGCGGGCGTTGTGGAGTTCGGTCGAAGGCTCTACACTGGTGGTGAGTACCCTCGGTGATCGCGCGGTGGCCCTCGGGGCCGCCACCCTGCTTCTCGAAAGTCTTCTCAAGGACCCCCGAGCCACGCTCGAGGTGCCCGCGCACAGCGCTCCTGTTTCAACGGCGGGACTTTCCGCCACCCTAGCCTGAGGTACCGATGATTCGCCTTCGTTTGCTCTCCCCCTGGGCGTTCTTGCTCACGATGCCGCTGGCGGCCTGCACCGACAAGCCCGTCGTCGCCGTGGACGACACCGCCACGGACGCTGACGCCGACACCGACGCCGATGCGGACACCGACGCGGACGCGGACGCGGACACCGATACGGACACGGACACGGACACCGACACGGACACCGACACGGACACGGACACCGATACGGACACCGACACCGACGTCAACCTGTTGGCCAATCCCGGCTTCGAGTCGGGTTGGGACGGCGCGTGGCTGATCTACCCCACCGACCGGACCAACTTCGGCATCGTCGCCACCGGCGACCCCATCTACAAGAGCAAGGACACCTTCGTCGCGTACGAGGGCAGCCTCTCGCTCAAGGTGTACGGACTGTGGAGCGGCGCCGCCAACGAGACGCCCATCTACCAGGAGTTCCCCACCACCGCCGGGACCACCTACACCATGACCGGGAAGGCGTGGATGCACCACGATGACCCGCTCACCGCCAGCCACACCTACGCCCACCTGTCCATCAAGTACTTCGACGACGCCTACAACTACTTCGGGTCGACCGACTCCTCGTGGGTGACCTCGGCGTCGCCGACGGACACCTGGCTGGACCTGTCGGTGACCGGCTCGGTCCCTACCGGCGCGACCAAGGCGCAGGCGGCCATCGAGTACTGGCAGTGTGTCGGTGACACCACCGGGGCCTGCTACGACGGGTACGGTGCCGTCTACTTCGACGACATGCACTTCGTCGAGGAAGCCGATGCCGACACGGACACCGACACCGACACCGACACCGACACCGACAGCGACACGGACACGGACACGGACACCGACACCGACACGGACACCGACACCGACACCGACACCGATACGGACACCGACACCGATACGGACACCGGGGGCGACACCGGCGCCGCCTCGGTGGACCCGTCGGCGACGCTCTACCTCGCGGGCAGCGGTCTCTCCAACACCGCGCCGGCCGCGTCGTCGGTGTTGATCCCCGCCCACAGCTCCAGCTACGC
>JAYVAS010000078.1:0-4551 GCA_043750895.1 Pseudomonadota bacterium | reverse complement strand
GCGCGGGGCAGGCGTCCGCGAGGGAGCAGCCGGCGGCCAGGTCGGGGAGGAGGACGATGCGGCTGGGGTTGAGGATCTTGGCCGTCTCCGCCATGAAGTGCACGCCGCAGAACAGGATCACGTCCGCGTCGGTCTGCTGGGCGGCGCGGGCGAGCTGCAGCGAGTCGCCGATGTGGTCCGCGATGTCCTGGATGTCCGGCTCCTGGTAGTAGTGGGCCAGGATGACCGCGTTGCGGGAGGTCCGGAGCGCGTCGATCGCGCCGATGAGGTCGGATGGGAGACGTTCCATCGCTTCACCATAAGCACCCGCGCCCTGGTGGGACAACGCGGGACCGGGTGGTCAGAGCGGAACCACCACGTAGTCGACGCGCCCGTTCCCGGTGGCGAAGTAGGCGAAGGTGCGGGGGAGGAGCTGCCCGCGCCCGAACTGGAGGTCCCGGGGGTCGTCCAGGAACCGCGCGATGAGGGTGAGCTGGCCGTCGTCCACGCGGAACAGCTCGGACGGCGATCCCTGGACCACGTAGACCCTCCCGGACTCGTCGGCGGCCGCCATCCGGGCGTCCACGAGACCGCCGACGATGCTGCGGCTGGCGCCGACCGCGTCGTAGGCGCGCACCTCGGTGGCCAGGGTCACCAACATCTCCGACTGGGGCCCGAGGTTCACCGCGCGCGCCCCGGCGAGCCCGGAGACCAGGCGCGTGGAGGTGAGGTCCGTCGCGAGGAGCTCGATTCGGTCAGGGTAGAGCACCCACAGCTCGGGGTTCCACGACGCGGCGATGTCGACCGCCCCGGGCACCGGCACCGTGACGCCCTCGACCGTCAGCACGCCGTCCGCGAGCGCGTAGAGGTGGGTCGGGTTGACGGCGATAGCGTCCACAGGGTCGGCGCCGATCACCGTGGCCGTCGCGGTCTCCGAGATGCGCGCGATGCCCTGGGTCCCGGCCACGAGCAACGCCCCTTCGCGGGAGATCGCGAGGCTACGCGCCTCTCCGAAACCGGCGGTGAGCACATAGGGTGCTTCGAGCAGCCGGTCCAGGCAACCCAAGAGGAGGAGCATCACCCGAGGGCCCGTGCCACCCGCGCCACGAGGTCTTCAATGTCCGCCTCCTCCATGCTGCAGAAGGCCAGGCGGAGGGCGTTGGCGCTGGGGACGGCGATGGTGCCCACCGACTCGGTGGCGATCAGTCGCTGACGGACCTCTTCGCAGTCGCTCCCAGGCGGCATCGGGAGGAGGGCGAAGCACCCGCCGTTGAACGGGAAGGAGGGGACGCGGTGGGAAGCGAGGGCGCGCTGGAGCGCGTCGAAGCGGCCGTGGAGCAGCCGTCGGATCGATGCCTGCTCGGCCGCGAGGGTGGGGGACTGGAGGGCCTGCAGCACCGCCGCCTGCGCCGGGGCCGACCCGCTCGAGACCGTCGACCGGATCGCCGTGGCCGCCTTCTCGGCCAGGGCCTCGCCGGCCCGCCCGGTGGCGGAGAAGGTCAGGAACCCAACCCGGCCCCCGAAAAACACGAGCTCCTTGGTGGCGCCGTCCACGCGGGCCACGAGGGTCAGGGCCGGGTCCACGGCGCGCGCCAGGGCCCCGAACAGGCTGCGGGGGTAGGCCTCGGGCGTGAACAGGAGCCCGTGGTAGGCGTCGTCGCACACGACCAGCAGGGGGTGGCGGTGGGCGGTGACGGTGCGGACGATGGCGGCCGCTTCGTCGTGCGTGGGGGCGTAGCCCGTGGGGTTGGACGGGAAGTTGAGGATGAGCGCGGCGGGACCGTCGAGCGCCGCCAGCGCCGCCGCGAGCCCGGCGACGTTGAACCCGCGGGTGGCGGGATCGTAGAAGGCGAAGGGGCGCAGCTCGGCGCCGGCCTTCATCGTGTAGATGATCTCGTAGTTGTCCCAGTAGGGGGTGGGGAGCAGCACCGGCATACCGGGGCTCACGAACAGGTCGGCGCAGATCGAGAGGCCGTGGGTGATCCCGGAGGTGACCACCGGGAGCGACATCGGCGCCTGCTCCTCGGCGAGGAGGTGGGTGGCCCAGGCCTCTCTCAGCGCCCGATGCCCGGCCTGCGGGGCGTACCGGAACGCGGCCTTCGGGTCGAGCCCGGTGAAGTAGCGGGCGATCGACGGGAGGGTGAGCGGCACGCCCGCCCCGTTGGTGATCTCCCCGATGGTGGCCTTACGTACACACTTGCTTGCCTGCTCGGCCTGCTGAGGGATGCCCAGCGGCATCGCCGCGCGACGTCCGAACGGAGAAAGTAGCGCCGCCGCGGCGGGATGATCGTCACCGAGGATGTCGTTGAGGGCCTTGGGGGTCACGCACTACCTCGCTTCTGGCCCCGGGCCGGGGGGACGTATAGGCTCGCTGGGTGCGCCAGCTTACCCCACCGGTTGAAGACTACCGCGTCGAACACGAGCCCTTCTATCTCCCGTCGTCGGACGAAGTGGAGCTCTTCGAGCACGCCTGGCGCTCGCAGCTACCCATCCTCCTGAAGGGCCCCACGGGGTGCGGGAAGACGCGCTTCGTCGCCTACATGGCGTGGAAGCTGCAACGCCCGCTGATCACCGTGGCGTGCCACGAGGACCTCACGGCCTCCGACCTGCTCGGGCGTTTCCTGTTGCAGGGGGACGACACGGTTTGGGTCGACGGTCCGCTCACCGCCGCGGTGCGTCACGGCGCGATCGTCTACCTGGACGAGGTGGTCGAGGCGCGGAAGGACACGCTGGTGGTGATCCACCCCCTCACCGACGACCGCCGGATCCTGCCCGTCGACCGCCTGGCGACCATCCTGAAGGCGCCCGATCCGTTCATGATGGTCATCAGCTACAACCCCGGGTACCAGTCGGTGCTCAAGGAGCTGAAGCCGTCCACCCGTCAGCGCTTCGTGTCGCTGGACTTCACCTACCCGCCGGCCGAGGCCGAGCGCGCGGTGCTGGTGCGCGAGGCCGGGATCGAGCCCGCGGTGGCGGCCCGCCTCGTGCAGATCGCCGAGAAGATCCGGAACCTCACCGATCGTGGGCTGGATGAGGGAGTCTCCACCCGCCTCCTCGTCTACGCGGGCAAGCTCATCGCGCAGGGAAGCGCACCGCGGGCCGCGTGTCGCGCCGCCTTCACCCGCACCCTCACCGACGACGGAGACCTCCAGCGGACGATCGAGGAGATCGTCGCGGACTTTTTCTGAAGTGGGGCGACCGGTTCACCCGGGTCCTGGGCCGCGTTGATCAGCGGCTCCGTAAGGCGGCGCCGGCCGCGCGCCTCGCGCGGCAGAGCAGCGCCGTGGCGCGGGCGTACCTGCGGTATCGGGCCGCGGTCGAGACCGGCCTCGGCGCCGAGGCCGCCGAGCTCTACACCGACCTGGTCCTCGACGTCGCCGACCAGGACGCGGAGATGGCGCGGATCGTGGCGGTGTCGCTGCCCGAGCACCTCGCGCGGGTGCGTCCCGAGCGGCGGGGCGCCTTCGTCCACCTGCTCCGGGAGGTGGTCGCGGTGCGCGTCGACGCGCTCCCCCTCACCATGCGGGCCCTGCCCGATCTGGTGGGGACCATGCCCGAGGGTTCGTTACGGAGCTTCCTCGCACAAGCGCTCGCCCTGCACGCGGTGTCCCCGCAGCGCGCCGAGAGCTTCCTGCGCCGGGAGTCCGGCGGCGGTCAGGCCGCGGCACGGGCGCTGAAGAAGGGCGTCGGTCTCCAGGAGATCCAGCGCACGCTCGCGCTCTACGCGCGGGCGCACTGCGGGGAGGACGTGCAGGTCAAGGCGGGCGGGGGTCGGTCCTTCTCGGACGGCCACCACATCTACCTGCCCGATCACGTCGACCAGTACGGGGACCACCGCGACTTCCTCGTGTACCGGGTCCAGACGGCGCTCTCCGCCGGCTACCTCGAGTTCGGTACCTTCAACCTGCAGGTCGAGCGGCTGACCGGCACCTGGCCGGCCCGTCAGGAAGGGGAAGGGGAGGTCGAGCGCTTCTTCCGCGGCTTCTCCAACCGCACCCTCGCCCGCGACCTCTTCCAGGTGCTGGAGGACGGCCGGATCGAGGCCCGGATCCGCGTCGCCTACCCGGGGGTCGCGCGCGACATCGATCGCCTCGGACCGGCCTTCCGCGGCGACCGCCCCACCCCGTCCGCACCGGCCGCCGTGGCCGTCGAGGCGCTCGCGCGGGCCACCTGGGGCCTCCCGGGTCTGGCCATGGAGCCCCGCGTCGCCACCGCCCTCGCGCCCCTCCTCGCGCTCGTTCCCCGCCTCGCCGAGCTCACGGTGGACGAGATCGCCCAGGTGGTGGCGACCCACTACGCCCCCGTCGAGGCGCTGATGCGCCACGTCGACGACGAGAAGCCGCCCCCGCCGCGGGAGCCCGCGGGGAAGCGCGACAAGCACACCCGCCCGACGCCGCAGGGCCAGCCGCAGGCGCCGGGCGCCGCCGTGCCCACGCCGCCGGGCGGATACCCGGGGTTCGAGCCGCCGCCGCTCCAGCCGCGCATCGCGCCCGAGGCCGCGGGCCCCGACGAGCGCCGCATCGAAGAAGAGGCCCAGCGGATCCTCGAGCAGATGCGCGCCCGGGGAGAGAC
>JAYVAS010000077.1:0-9300 GCA_043750895.1 Pseudomonadota bacterium | reverse complement strand
CGGATGGCGGGCCTCTACGGGAACCGGTTCGCGGCGGCGTCGACGGCCACGCTGCGGAGCGCCGTGAAGCGGGTCGCGCCGCCCACCGTGTCGAACATCCTGGCCATCGCGGCGCCGCGACCGGGGAGCGGCCGGTACACCGCCGCGCAGATCCGCGGGGTCCTGCAGACGGCGTACACCGGGTACGCGGCGGGTGTGGCCGAGTCGGCCCGGCTCCACCCCGGGGCCAAGGTGGTGGTCCACACCGGGTTCTGGGGCTGCGGCGCCTTCGGCGGGGACCGGGTGCTCATGGTGGCGCTGCAGACGGTCGCGGCGCGGCTGGCGGGCGTCCACACCCTGGTGTTCCACGTCGGCGACCGGAGCGGGCTGCACGACACCGCGGAGGCACGCCGGGCGCTGGCGCGGCTGCCGGCGTCCGGTCCGGTGGAGGGCTTCGTGACCGCGGTCGAGGCGGCGGGGTTCCAGTGGGGGAGGAGTGATGGGAACTGACGGGAGATCGGCGGCGACACGCTCGAGGCGGCGGGCGCCGACAGTGGTCACGAACGCCGTGGTACCCTCCTGACGCGCCGGACTCGACATGCCCGATCAGGACCCGCGGGTCCTCGCAACCTGGGCGGACGCACCACCGTCCGTACTCTCAGGAGACTCCCTCGGGCCTGATCCCGGCGGCGGGCATTCCACGATGGGGTCGGCGCCCCGTGGCGAGCCCCCCCCGTGGGAGGGCGCCGCTCCCGCGGCGTTGGGTCCCTACCGGGTGGTTCGAAAAATCGGGGCCGGCGGAATGGGGGTGGTGTACGAGGCGGTCGACGACGCGCGGGGGGTCCGGGTCGCCCTCAAGACCCTCCAGGTGCTCACGCCCGACGCCGAGCTCCGCCTGCGGAACGAGTTTCGGAGCGTCGCGGAGATCACCCATCCGAACCTGGTCCGGCTGTATGAGCTGAACGGCGAACAGGGGGCCCACTGGTTCGCGATGGAGCTCCTCGACGCCTCGGACTTCCGCACCTGGATCCGCGGCGACGCGTCGCCCCAGGCTCCGTGGACGGACGGGGAGGACGCCCGTCTCCGCGCCGCGTTGGGCCAGCTCGCACGCGGCGTGGAAGCCCTCCATCGGAGTCACCTCCTCCACCTGGATCTGAAACCCGCGAACGTCCTGGTGGAACACGGTGGACGGGTGGTCGTCCTCGACTTCGGGCTCGTGCGCCCGACCCAGCCGGACGTCCTCGGGCACGCGGAAGGTGAGCTCGCGGGGACCCCCGCGTACATGTCTCCGGAACATGTGCTCTCCAGGGGTCTCGGCCCGCCTTCCGACTGGTTCTCGGTCGGGCTGATGCTCTACGAAGCACTGGTCGGGGACGTCCCGTTCTTGCGGCCCACCATCCCCGCAACCCTCCAGGCCCTGCTGGTCGAGTCGCCCCCCCCGCCGTCGACCCGCCGGAGCGGCATCCCGGCGGACCTGGAGGCGCTCTGTCTGGGTCTGCTCGCGCGCGCACCGAGCGCCCGCTGCTCCGGGGCCGACATCCTGACCTGTCTGGGGCTCGCCCCCTCCCCGCAGGCGCAGCGGGCCGCGGGCGCCCTCATCGGGCGGGACGACGCGATGAACACCCTCCTCGCCGGGCTCGCGGTCGCGGAGGGGGGCTCGCCATCTCTGGTCTGGGTCCAGGGCGCCTCGGGGATCGGCAAGACGTCCCTCGTGAGTCACTTCCTCGCCACCCTGCCGCGCGCGTCGACCGTGACGCTCTCGGCCCGGTGCTACGAGCGCGAAGCCGTGCCCTACAAGGGCTTCGACGCCATCGCCGACACCGTGGCCGGCCTTCTCTCCCGCCTCCACGCCGAGCAGAGGGCCGCGCTCCGGACGCCGGAGAACGCTGCAGCATCGTGGATCTTCCCGGCGCTGGCCACCTCACTCGGAGCGCCGCCGGACGACGGGTCGGCGGGAACCGGGGTGGTGCGACGCCGCGCCGCTTTCCGTGGGTTCAAGCAGATCCTTGCCGCGGTATCCGCAGGACGCACGCTGGTGATCTCCATCGACGACGCCCATTGGGCCGACGCGGAGAGCGCCAACCTGCTCCTCGATCTGGCCGCCGACCCCGACCCGCTGCCGGTGATGGTCGTCGCCAGTTGTCGACCGTCCGAGTTGGTGCGCAGCCCGTTTGGGCAGGCGTGGACCTCCGCCAAGTTGAATCGAGAGACCGGGTTCTCGGAGCGGGTGCTCAACCTCTCGGAGCTCACCGCAGACGACGCCGCCCAGCTCGCCGCCGCCTCGGCCGGCCTGGACCCTGGGGACCTGCGGGCCGCGGCCTTCGCGCACGAGGCGGGCGGCAACCCCTACTACATCACCGAGCTGGCGCGCTTCGCCGCCACCCGGGCCGCCAGCGCCCTACCGGTCTCCCTCGACGACCTCATCGCCGCCCGCATCGCCCCCCTCTCCGACCGCGCCCTACGTCTCCTCGGCGTCCTCGCCATCGCCGGCCGCCCGATGGCGCAACGCCTCCTCATCAACGCCGCTCAGCTCGGCCCCGACGCGCTCGCCGTGCTGCGCGATCTCGACGACGCGGAGCTGATCCGATCGTCCGGCCCCACCGCGAGTCACGCGGTGGAGCCCACCCACGATCGGGTGCGCGAGCACGTGGTTCGGCAGATGGCCGCCGAGACGGCCCGGGACGCCCACGGCCGGCTGGTCCGAGTGCTCGAGGCCGAGTCTCCGCCGCCGTCGGACCAGCTCGCCCTACACCTGCACGGCGCCGGGGAGCCACGCCGCGCGGCGCTTCATGCGCTCACCGCGGCCCGCGAGGCCGAGGCCGCCCTGGCGTTCGAGCGCGCGGCACGGTGGTACGGCCTCGCGCTGGAGTGGGGAGGTGCGGAGCTGCCCAACCTGGCCGGGGTGCGCGCCGATCAGGCAAGCGCCCTGCTCGACGCCGGCCGCGGGGCCGAAGCCGCTCCGGTGTTCCTGGCGATCGCGCAGACGCCGGGGGTGGACGTCGGGCAGAGCCGTCTCGCGGCGGCGGACGCGTGGCTGGCGTCGGGCCACGTCGACGAGGCCCTCGAGACCATCCGCCCGCTCCTGGCCGATCTCGGCCTCCCCCGCGTGCCGGGTATGGCCGGCGCCATGCTGGGGACCCTCTGGCACCTCGCGGCCCTCCTCCTTCGCGGCACCGCCTTCCGCACCCGGACCGCCGACGACGCCGATCGCCTCCGCATCGACCTCTGCTGGACCATCGCGGTGGGTCTCAACCATGTGCACCCCGCGCAGTCCCTGTACTTCGGCCTCGTGGGCGCGCGCCGCGCCCTCGCGCACGGGGATCCCGTCCGGATCGGCCGCGGCCTCGCGCTCGTCGCGGTGACGATGTCGAGCCTCGGCGACAGAGGCGCCCGCACCGCGGAACGATGGCTCGCCCAGGCCGATGGGATCGCCGACGCCACCGAGAGCCCGTATCTGCGCGGCGTCGTCGCGCTCTACCGCGGGTTCCACCGCCTGGTCGGCGGGCGTTGGCGACTCGCCCGGGAGTCGGTGGACGCCGGCATGGCGCTGATGCGCGGCGAAGCGAGGCGCACCATGCACGAACGCACGGTGGGCGAAGGCGTCGGCTTGTTCGCGTTGGACATGTTGGGCGAGCAGGCCGAGGTGCTGAGCCGGTCCGCGGCGTGGTTTCTCGAGGCGGCGGAGCGCGGCGATCGGAACTGTTGCGCGATGGCGGCCGGATACGCCGGGTACGCCTCGATGTGCACCGGCGACACCGGGAGCGCCCGGGCCCACGCCCAGCGGGTCCTCGAGGCCTGCGCGACCACCGGCTTCACGGTGCAGCACTTCACCGCGCTCCGGATCCAGGTCGAATGCGACTTCTTCGACGGGGACGTCGCGAAGGCGCACGCCCGCCTGCAAAGCGCCATGCCCGCCATCCACAACGCCCAGCTGCACCGCCTCGACATCGGCCGAATCCCGCTCGAGCTGTTGCGTGCCCGCCTCCTGCTCGCGAACGCGGTGCGCCACCCGCGGGCCCGAGCGGACGCGCTCGACACCGCCGAGAAGATCGCCGCCCGCATGTCCCGCGAGCGTCGACCGGACGGCCGGCCCCTCGGGGCGCTGATTCGGGGTGCCGCCCTCGCCGTCGCCGGGGATGCGGTCGGGGCGCGAAGCGCGCTCGATCAGGCGGTGACGGGTTTCGAAGAGATCGACATGGGGCTCTTCGCCGCCTGTGCCCGCTACCGGAGCGCCGAGATCGCGGGCGCCGAGGAGGGCATGGCCGAAGCCGAGGCCTGGATGACCGCCCGGGGTCTGCGCAGTCCTGGCCGCTGGGCACGGACGCTCATCCCCGGGTCCACGGTCACGGCCCCAGGATCTGACACCGCATGAGCCAGGAGAGGTAGGCCTTGGCCCGGAGCTGACCGCGTCCGTCGGTCACGACCTTGATCTCCAGCTCACGAAGCACGTGGAGCGGCCACTCGTCGCCCTGCAGCACCGACCGCCCGATCCAGCCCAACGCCGCCTCGGCCGGCTCCGCGGCGGCGACACCCTCGTCCACGAGGTGCCCCATGAAGCGGCGCCAGTCCCCGTTCTCGCTCGGGAGTGAGGGCCGGTAGTACTCCATGGCCAGGGGCGCGCGTACGTCGTCACCGAGCACGATCTGGGTGCTCGTCCGCCCTCGCCCCTCGCCGAACCACCGGTGGACCCGAAGCACGTCGGCCACGTCGCCCGGCCAGTCGAGCGCGTCGAGCCACGGGATCACCTCATCGCGAAGCAGCGAAGCGTCCATCTTGAGGTCGTGGGTGCCGCGCGCCGGCGTCGCCATCACGTGCATCGGCCGGCCGGAGGGCGGGAGCACGGCGAGGGCACGCGCCACCGCGGCGCGGCTGGCCGGAGCCAGCGGGACGCCCAGCATGCGCGGCAGGGCATCGTCGACGAGCGCCATCGCCTCCTCGTTCGGGACCCGCGGCTGGGTGGCCTGGGTGGGATGATGGGGGGCGAGGCGCAGGTGGGCGAAGGGCGGCAGGTCGACGCCGTCGCGGGGGAGGTCCACCTCCGCCCACAGCATCGCCATCCGGGCGAGGCGCGAGCCCGGGGTGACCCAAGCGTCGATCATGGGCTGGATGCTGGCGAGGCGGGAGGAGGGAGCGGCGGCGGCGAGGCGCGCTCGATCCCCGTGGGCGTCCAGCGCGCACGCCAGGAGGTCCACCTGCGGGTCCCCGTCGAGGCGGCACTCGATGCACCCCCAGGTCCAGGCGTCGGGGAGGTCGGCGGCGACCCGCTCGAGGCGACCGCGCACGGGCGCCGGGACCAGGGCATCGGGGAGCCACGGGGCCAGCCGGGCGATCTGCCCGGCGAGATCGGGCACCATCGGCTAGGTCGCCGTGAACGCTTGCATGGCGCTGTCGGATTCGGGCGGCGAGCCGAGGTTGGTCACGGTGACCGTGTACGCGCCGACGCTCGGCAGGGTCGCCGTGCAGGTCAAGACGGACGCGTCGGCCGTGGAGGATCCCGGGATCACGACGTTCGTGGCAGTGACGGTCACGCCCGGCCGGGTGAACGTCACCGTGACCCCGGGGAGGAAGTTCACGCCCTTGAGGGTGAAGCTGTAGCTCTTGCCGGCCGTCCCGGTCGCGGGCGAGACGCTGATCAGGGACACCCCGTTGGCCGGCCAGGGGGTGGGCATCATGACCCGCTGACTCGCCTGCGACACGAGGAGCTTCCGCTCGCGGCCGAGCTGTCGATTCACCTTGGTGGTGTCCATCGACCGGAGGGCAGCGCGCGCCTTCTCGGACACGCCATACTCGTCGAGCACCTTGCTGGGCTCCTTGGCGAAGCGGTTCTTGAGCCGATCGTCCCGGGCGATGTCCGACAGGAGATGGGTGAGCATGAAAAACTCCGAAGGGAGAGGGGTTCAGGGAGCGGTCAGATAGCTGGCGAAGATCTGGGTACCCATGTCGGGCGACCACGTTCCGACGGCGAGCCCGAGGACGGGGCTGGCCTGGTACACGATGGTCACGCGCTGACCGGGGAGCATGGGAGGCGATATCGACACTTCGTTGCCCCACCAGCACCACGCGTAGCTGGCGGCCGCGCCCGGCCCGGTCACGCTCACGCTCACGACCCGCTCCGCCTGGCCCACCGGGAGGGTCACGACGCTGCGCGTGTCGGTGATCCGGATGATCTCGGTCAGGGTGGGCGCGGCGGACGCACCGAGCCAACCGGCGGCGATGGACTCCCGCACCCGTGCGTCGCCGATGACGGTGGGCGGCGCGATGACCGACCCCCCGGGGGTGCCTTGGTAGAGCGAAACCGGTCCCCCCGCCGTGGAGGCGCCCCACTGACCGCCGGCGAGGTCAGGCACGCGATCCCCGTTCAGGTCCAGGAGCAGGAGCTTGGAGGCCGACGGGATGGGATCCGACGTCCAGACCGGATCCTTCCCGCGGTTCGGGTCGTAGAGGGAGAATCCGCTCACGCAGCTCGTCGAGAGGAGGCAGGCCTCGCTCGTCGCGACGACCACCCCGCCGGGGCGTCGGGCCACACCCAACGAAAATAGAAGGTCAAACTTGGTAGAAGCCGTCCAGGACGGACTGGCCTCGATGGGGATCTCGGTCCCGGTGGGCTTGCGCCCGCGGTGGAGGTCGAGGCTCGTGCCGCCCAGCACCACGTCCGCCCAGCCGTCGTCGTCCACGTCGGCCACCGCCACGCTCGCGGCACCGACCGCGGATGCGGTGGTCCACGCCGGCGTGGCGGTGAGCTTGCCGCCGTCGTTCCGGTAGATCTCGGCCGGCGTCGGCACGGGGAGATGGTACTGGCCGATAGGGTCATCGGTGGGCGGGTCCGACCACCGAGGCACCACGAGGTCGAGGTCGCCGTCGGCGTCCACGTCGCCGAGCGCACACTCCAGCGCGACCTTCCCGCCCTCGGTGGTGAACCCGGGTTCGGCGTCAAGGACCCCGCCGTGGTTGAAATAGACCTGCACCACCCCGCCCGAAGGCCGCCGATCGAGCCCGAACGCGACCGCGACCGCGACGTCGGGGTAGCCGTTCCCGTCGATGTCCCCGACCGCCAGGCCGCCGTGGTAGCCGAGGTCCCCGCTGTACCAGTCCGGCCAGTTGTCGTAGGGGTTCGTCGGGTTCCCGGTGTGGTGGAAAACCACGACGGGTTGAGGGCTCATGTCGTTCCCGTTCGACAACACCAGATCGCTGAGGCCGTCGCCGTTCAGGTCGGTGAGCGCCACGCCGCTCGTGTAGTAGCCCAGCTCCCCCGTGCACTCGTCGGCAGTCGTACCGTAGACCTTCGACAGGGGCGTCGACGCGCTGGCCGCACAGCCGGCGACCGCCATTCCAAGGAGGCCCCACCGCATCGATACCCTCCACCTCGGACACGCTACCAGCGGCCGCGCGCGGACGCAAGGGGCCTCCTCCTCCCCGCCAGACGGCGTACTCCGGGTAGCGTCGGCGTCACGACGCGGATCCACGCACCCGGAGGCCCCGACGACGACCGCGCGCCCCACCGCGTCGGAAGCCCCCCGCCGTCACTCCACCCCGAGCGCCGCGTCCATCCCTCCCGCCGTCAGGCGTTCTGGTGCGGACGCCGCGACGAAGTCGTCGACCGCCTTCCGCGCCTCGTCCACGGTGAGCCGGCCCGGCGCCTGCTCGGTGTCGGTGAGGTCCTCCAGCAGCGTGATCCAGTCGGCGGGCGGGTCGATCTCGCGCAGCCCGGGTGCGCCGCCGTTGGGCACCTTCTTCCACGGCCAGAAGGCCCACCCCGCCAGCCCCGCCGCCTCCACCGCGCTCACCAGTCCTCCGACGTACTCGGGGTCGTCCTCCCCGAACTCCCCGAGCCAGACCGGCACGTCGTGGCAGGTGGCGAGCTCGGCGAAGCCCGCGACCCGCGCCTCCGCCTTGCCGTCGAGGGAGGTGTAGAGGTGGCCCTGGTAGGCCATGTTGGGGTCGAGCCGTTCGGTGAAGCCGGTGAAGTCGCGCGCGAAGCTCGATCCCTCGAGCATCACCAGATGGTCGGGGTCCTCCGCGCGCACCGCGGCGATCAGGTCCACGTAGAGCGCGATCAGGGCCTCGTCGTCGGGGGGATCGGGCTCGTTGAGCAGGTCGTAGGCGACCACCGCGGGCGCGTCGGCGTAGCGGGCGGCGATCGCCCCCCAGAGGTCCACCGTGGCGGCCCGCGCGTCCGGATCGTCCCACAGGGTGACCGGGTCCGGGTCGGCCACGAAGAAGGCCGATTGTCCGCCCGGCGCGCCGTGGAGGTCGATCACCACCCGCAGCCCGGCCGCGTCGGCGCCGGCGACGATCCCGTCCACCAACGCCCAACCCGTCTCGTCCTCCAAGACCCGGTGGTTCACGGGGAGACGCACCGTGTCGAAGCCGGCGGCGGCGATCGCGACCAGATCGGCGTCAGTGACCCACTCGGCGCGCAGGCGGGCCTGCAGCTCCGCGGCCACGTCTTCCCCGTAGAGCGTCACCAACCGGGACTGCATCCAGGATTCGCTCATCCGGTCCAGGTGCCAGACCTGGAGCGGCACCCCCCAGATCCACGCTTCCCACAGGAGCCAGCCGCCGAGGTTCACGCCGTTCAGGGTGGTCGGCGCGCCATCGGCACCCACGAGCGTGGTGCCGACCTGCCGCAGGAAGGGACCGGCGGGGACGGCCTCGTGGGGAGGCAGCGGGTCGTCGCACCGGTAGACGGGGGTGCCACAGCCGGCCAGGAGGCCGAAGACGAGGGGGAACGGGCGACACCACATGCTCCCACCCTAATCGCGGTGGCGATGCAGTCGATACGATCGCTCGGGGCCGCGCGACGCCGACCCGAGGGGCCTCCTCCTCCCCGCCGCGCTACGACCCTGACTCCCCGGGAGCCCCATGGCCGACCCCCAATCCCCGCTCCGAGACGACGTGCGCTTCCTGGGCGCCGCGCTGGGCAACACCGTCAAGTCCCGCCACGGCGACGCCTTCTTCGCCACCGTCGAGCGGGTGCGGGTACTGGCCAAGGGGGCGCGCGCCGGGAACGTCGAAGACGGCGCGGCCCTCAACCAGCTCCTCGCCGGGCTCCCCGTCGACGAAGCCACCCGCGTCGCCCGCGCCTTCGCCCACTTCCTTACCCTCGCGAACGTGGCCGAACAGCACCACCGGGTCCGCCGGCGCACTGAAGCCCGGCGACAAGCCGTCCCGCAGCCCGGCGCCTTCGACGTCGTCCTCCCCCGGGTCCTGGGCGCCGGCATCTCCGCCGTGGACGTGGTCCACGCCGCGCGCGCCCTCGACGTCGAGCTGGTGTTCACCGCCCACCCCACCGAGGTGCAACGGCGCACCCTGCTCCACCTG
>JAYVAS010000076.1:0-1811 GCA_043750895.1 Pseudomonadota bacterium | reverse complement strand
TGACCCGATCGTCGACGGCGTCGATGGTGTGGTGCCTCGACGAGCTCGGGCTCATCGAGTTCCGGGCGCAGGAGGCCGAGAAGCGGGGGCAGGATCGCGTGTCTCGAAGCCTCCTGTCCAAGAAGGCGGTGGTGCAGAAGGGGACGCTGTTCGAGCGGTTGGACCTGCACTGGATCTGTACGGCGCGCGAGGTGGAGATCGCCTGGCGCCGGACCGAGGAGGAGTTCCCAGCTTCCAACCCAGATAAATACGGCCCGGAGTGGCGGGACACGTGCCTCCTCATCCGGAAGGGGGTGGAGGAGGCCTACCAGCGCCTGAAGGGGGACGCGGGGCGGCGCGAGTACCGCTCCAGCGTCATCGAGAAGGCGATGATCGACCAGAGCGCGGCGATGCTCGCGGGCAAGGGCGACATGGCGGTCATCAAGGCCCAGGCGCGCGAGGCGTGGGACTGCTTCTCGAAGGCGGTGGAGCTCAACCCGGGCGCGCCCGAGTACAAGTCCGGCCTGGCGAAAGCCGAGGCGGCGGGTGGCCGTCCGGTCTAGGCTTCAGCCGGCCAGGCGCTTGAGCCGGGCCCAGCCTCGCGCATAGAGCAGGCCCAGCGCCGTACGGAAGCGGGCGAAGTCGGCGGCCCGATACGGGTACCACCAGACCTCCTTCGAGAGCCAGGGGGTGAGGTCGTAGTTCACGTGGCGCTGTTGGCAGAGGTGCCGCAGCCCGTCATCGGAGTGGGTGACCCCGATCCCGCTCGTCCCGAGGCCTCCCCACGGGGTCTCGGGCATGGCCTGGGTGGCCAGCACGTCGTTGACCATCACCGTCCCGGAGACGATCTGCTCGGCGAGGCGACGACCCTTCTCCGTGTCCTTGGTGAACACGTAGGCCATGAGCCCGAGCGACGAGCGGTTGGCCTCCGCGACCATCTGCACCTCGTCCCGGCAGCGCAGGATCGGGATGACCGGCCCGAAGATCTCCGCGTTGAAGATGTCCATCTCCGCCGTGCAGTCCACGACGACGGTAGGCGCGTAGTAGTGGCCTGGGCGGTCGATGCGCCTGCCGCCGGTGAGCACGCGGGCCCCACGGGCCACGGCGTCATCGACCAGCCGCGCGACGTTGTCCCGCTGTCGTTCGGTGACCAGCGGACCGACATCCACCTCCTCGCGGGTCGGGTCGCCCACCCGGAGCGCGTTCACGCGCTCCACCAGCGCGGGGACGAACCGATCGTAGATCGCCTCGTGCACCAGCAACCGCTCGATGCTCGCGCAGACCTGCCCGGCGTTCGCGTACCCGCCCCACAGCACCGCCTCCACCGTCCGGGGAAGGGGGGCGTCGGCGAGCACCAGCGCCGGGGCCTTGCCACCGAGCTCGAGGACGCAGGGGATGAGCCGCTCGCCGCACAGCGCCCCGACTTTTCTACCCGTGGCGACCGACCCGGTGAACTCCACCATGTCGACCCCGGCAGTTATCAGCGCCACGCCGACGTCGCCGTGCCCCTGGACCACCTGGAGGAGGTCGGCGGGCACGCCGCCCTCGATGAAGATCTCGCGCACCAAGGCGGCCGACAGGGGGGTGAACTCCGAGGGCTTGATCACCACCCCGTTCCCGGCTACCAACGCCATGGCGGCGCTGCAGAAGGTGAGGTTGATCGGGAAGTTCCACGGGCCGATCACCGCGATCACCCCCCGCGGCACGAAATGCAGGTAGCTGCTCCGGTTCACCGTGAGGCTCATCGCGATCGGCTGCGGCTCGAGGATCCGCTCGGCGTGGTCGGTGAAGTAGGTGATGTTCTGGAGGACGGGGAGGCCTTCGTGGAGCAT
>JAYVAS010000075.1:0-14451 GCA_043750895.1 Pseudomonadota bacterium | reverse complement strand
TGGGGCCACGGGCTCCCCGGTCTGGCGCGGATCGGCGCCGACACGCTCGACACCGCGCGCTTGGACGCAGCCGCCGTCGGTGCGCTCGCGGCCCGCCTGCACCCGGGGAGCCTGGTCTGGTTTCGCACCTGCGCCACCTTCGGGCAGGCGCCGGGGCGACGGTTCGCGATCGCGGCGGCGGCGCGCCTCGGGTGCCGCGTGGCCGGACACACCCACTTGATCGACGTGCTCCAGAGCGGGTTGCACAGCCTCGCCCCCGAGGCGGCGCCGAAATGGTCGGCCGGGGAGGGGGTCACCGCCGGGGGGACGCTGGCAGGCTCGTCGATCGGCGCGCCCCACACGGTGAGTTTCCTGGCGGGAGCGGTGCCGGAGGGGTGGTGAGCCACCCCCGGCTCACCCCGCCGAGCCCAGGGTCTCGACCAACCGCTCGCGGTGTTTCACCAGGTAGCGGGTGCTCCGGTGGAGCACCGGCACCACGAGGAGCCCGAGGCCCAGCCCGATGCCGCACAGGGTGGCGAACTCCCAGCCCGGCGCCCACCGATGGACCGCGTAGGTGATCGTGTACAACGCCCCGGCCGCGACCCCGAGGGTGCCGAACATCACCAGGAAGACCACGAAGGGCATCTGACCGGCGCGGAGCCCGTTCTGGCGCAGCGCCCGCGGCTGCCAGATGCTGGCGAACACGCCCACCATCCACAGGATCAGGAACAGGCACCCGTACAGCGCGATGCCGGCGCCCAGCTCGGCGAGGTCATGGTGCCCGGACAGCGCGAGGAGGACCGCCAAGAGCCCCGCCTGCAGGCCCTGCCAGGCCGCGAACCCCAGGAACTTCCCGCGAAGCAGGGTCTCGGCGGGGATGGGCAGCAGGAACAGGCCCTTCACGCCGTGGCGATCGAGGCCGAACTGGTTGAAGAGCAGGTTGGTGCCGGCCAGCGACGCGTAGCCGAACGCCGCGGGGACCGCCCATTGTTCCCCGGACACCAGTTCCGCCATCGGGCCCCGGATCAGCAGCACGGTGAACAGGGGCATCAGCAGGCCGAAGCGGCCGGGGATGCTCAGCGAGAGCGAGGTCCACTGCAAGCGCGCGATCCCCCACACCGGCGCACGAAAGCGCCAGGGCCGCTCGGCCCTGCCGGCGTCGGGCTGGGCCAACGGGCGCTCGCGCGCCACCAGGGCGTAGGCCGCCCACGTGGTGAGCCCGGCGACAGCGGTGGGGGCGAGCACCGCGAGGGCGAGGCCGGAGGGGCTCGACGTTCCCGCGTGGATCGCCGCCGCGGCGTCGAGGACCAGGCGCGCCGGCAACCAGCGGGTCGCCGCCACGAGCCATGGCCCCCACGTGAGGATTCCCCCGCCGTCGGCCTGCGTCTGCACCCATTGCAGCGCCCAGGGCATGGAGATGGCCACGATCGGGAGCAGGATCAACATCGCGCGAAACCGTCGCGCCAGCCTCTGCGCCAGGCTGCCGAAGAGCTGCTGGATCGCGAGCAGGGTGAGCGCGTGGGTGAGGAAGAGGATGAGGAACAGACCCCCCGCGCGCGGCGCCGCGGCGGTCGCGCACGCGCAGGTCACGAGCAGCGCGCCCACCTCGAGCAGGGTCATCACCTCTCCCAGCCCGGCGAACAGCTCGGCCCGGAAGATGGTGAAGGCGCGGACCGGGAACCCGCGGAGGGTCTCCCACGGGAGTTGGCGGGAGCCGCTGGTGAGCCCGCTCATCGCGCCCGACACGAAGGTGACGAAGCTGAGCACCAGGCCCCCGAACGCCGCCGCGACCTGGCTGTCCGGTTGGGTGAGCGCGGTTCCCAGGACGTAGCCGAGTACGCCCATGCTCACGCCCACCGGGAGGACCACCGCGACCCCGAGCACCGTGAACAGCACGATGGTCGCGGGCAGTCCGGAGAGCCCGCTCCGCTTGGCGAGCCGGTTCCAACTGCTGGCCACGTGCACGGTGGCCAGGGCGCGGAAGGGGCTCACAGCCACGAGAGCCCGGCGCGCGGCGGACCACCCACCATGGTGAGGAACGTCGACTCGAGCGAGTCGGACCCGTTGCGGAGGTCGGCGAGGGTGCCGAAGTTCCGCAGGCGCCCCTCGTCGATGATCGCGATCAGCGGGCAGAGCTTCTCCACCACCTCCAGGATGTGGCTGGTGAGCACCAGCGTCACCCCGCGATCCTGCAGCGAGAGCAGGATGTCCTTGATGGTCCGGTTGGTGACGGCGTCGATGCCCTCGAAGGGCTCGTCGAGGAAGAGGATCTGCGGTCCGTGAATGAGCGCGGCGCACAGCGCCAGCTTCTTCTTCATGCCGAAGCTGTAGTCGCCCACCAGGGTGCCCGGGCCGGGGCGCAGGTCCAGCGTCTCGAAGAGCTCGCCCCCGCGTTGCACGATCTGCGCGTCCTCCAGCCCGTACATGCGGCCGACGAACGACAGGTACTGCCGTCCGGTCAAGAGCTCCAGGAGCGCCATGTCCTCGGGCATGACCCCCATGAGGCGGCGGGCTTCGAGGGAGTGGGTCGCCAGGTCGTGACCCAGCACCGAGATCCGCCCGGCGGTGGGATCGACCAGCCCGGTGGCCATCTTCAGCGTCGTCGACTTGCCGGCGCCGTTGCGGCCCAGGAGCCCCACGAAGGAGCCGGGGGCGATGGACAACGAGAGGTCGTCGACCGCCGTCTTGGTGCCGAAGCGCTTGGTGACGTGCTGGAGTTCCAGGGCGGGAGCGATCAGGGAGTGGGCTCGGGCGAAGCGGGAGCCTACCCCGGATGGGCACACGCCGGCTCGACCGGCCTACCGCACCACGCAGCGGGGGGTCAGCGCCTTTCCCGCCACCTTCACCTGGGTGAAGTCGTGGGTCAGGGTGGTCGTGTCGCCGCCGCCGAGCTCGGCGCGGGCGGTCTCGGTGTGCGCCACCTTGCCGTCCGGACCCAACAACTGGAGGTCCACCACCGCCTGACCCGGAAGCTGGCTGGCGTTCTTCAGCGTGCAGCTCACCCGGACGCAGAAGTCGGTCAGCTTGGTGCACGAGGAGTCCTGTTCGGACTTGGTGACGATGAACTTCGCACCCGGGGTGGAACCCGAGCAGGCCAGGGCGGACATGGCCAGGAACACCAGGACTGGGCGCATGCCCCGATCTATCCCGCGACCGCCCCCCTCACAGCACGTAGGGGAAGACCGCGCGCCGCTCCGGCGGGTAGTCCGGGAACGTGCGCCGGTACCACGCGTGGTGCGCCCAGGCGCGGGGCACGAGGTTGGCGAAGGTGAACATCGCGAAGGCGAGGCCGGGGAGGGACCACGTGGCGATGGCCCACCCGGTCCACTCGAGGATCTCCCCCAGGTAGTTGGGGCAGCTCACCCACCGGTACAGGCCGCCCCGGGGGATCGCATAGCCCTCCTCCCCCGGCTTGCGGAGCGCGCGCAGCACCTCGTCGGCGTGGAGGTTGATGGCCCAACCGGTCAGGAACAGCGCCGCACCCACCAGGAAGCGGGGGTCGCCCAGCCAGTCGCGGTAGTCGTGCATGCCCGACACCCAGCGGGCGTTGAGGTACCCGTTGAACAGGTTGAAGCTGGCGCCCATCAGCGCGATCACCAGGGGCATCGGGCGATCGGCTCCGCGCCGCCGGAAGGGGTATACCACCCCCCGATACCCGTAGTGGAGCAGCCACAGCGCCAGGAGCGCCTGCGCGGCAGGATCCCCGCGGTGCCGGCCCACGAGGAAGACGGCGAGGAAGCCCAGCGCCGCGGGGTATTCCATGAGGAACCAGCCGGTGCGGCTGCGCACGGTGGGCCCCCATCCGGGCCGGGTGTGTCGACCGTAGGGCGCGGTCACGAACTGAAGCGCGAGGAACGTGACCAGCGCCAGGACGAACATCGCCTGGACGAGGAACGGGTACAGCAGGGCTTCTTGCATCGCTCCCCCCGTGTAGCCGATTGTCAGCCCCCGCCGACCCCGCGTCGGTCGAGGGTGAGCCCCTTGAGGAAGTTGCGCAGGAGCTGGTCCCCGCACGCCCGGTAGTGCCGGTGGGTGTGCGCCCGGAACAGGCCCGCCAGCTCGGAGGACGAGAGCTCCATCCCGCCCAGGGCGAGCAGGCGCAGCATCTCGGACTCCTTCAGCTCCAGGGCGATCCGCAGCTTCTTGAGGATCATGTTGTTGTCGAAGCGGCTCGGACCGGGGGCGGGCCCGTCGCGCGGGCCGCGTCGATGTAGCACCAGCCCGTCCAGGCACGCCTCGAGGGCGCGGTCGGGGCAGGGGAGGAAGTCGGGTTCTCCCTCGCGGGCCAGCCACGACGTGAGGTCCTCGGAGGCGAGGTCGACGCCGGCGAGCCCCGAGAGCCGGCGGAGCTCGGCGTCGGTGAGTTGAAGGGCGAAGCGGAGGCGTCTCAGGACGTCGTTGTTGTTCATGGAGCGGGCCGTGGGGGGCGGCGCTTAGCCCGGACCGGGGCACGGTGCCCTTCGCGCGGATGGCCCGATGCGGTGCTACGATGCCAGCGCTTCGAGGTGTCCGTGCGCGTGTTCCCCTTGCTCCTGCTGGTCGGCTGCGGCTTCGAAAACGAGCTGAACTCGAAGGACAAGGACGTCCCGACCTTCGACGAGGGGGACTCGGTCCCCTTCGACACCGAGACCGACTCCGAGCCTCCGCCCCCCGACGAAGCGTGCAACGGCTACGACGACAATGGCGACGGCGTGGTCGACGAGGGCTTCCCCGACAAGAACGCGAACGGACGGGCCGACTGCCTCGACGAGACCTGCCCCGCCCTGAACCTGGCCATCGCGGGGACGGTGGCCATCAACGAGGCGTGCGCCGGAACCACGTCCTCCACCGTGGAGGTCACCGACGACCCGTGGTCCGCCCAGATCAAGTGGCAGTTCAACGGGCCGGCGATCTCCCCCAACACCAACCAGTCCTACGTCCAGCCGGTGATCGGCAACCTCGATGACGACAACGGCGACGGCGACGTCGACGAGGACGACATCCCCGACGTCGTCCTCTCCCTGTACGGCGGCACCGAGTACATCGTCGCCATCGACGGCGCGACCGGGCTCGAGAAGTGGGCGGTGACCGGCTCCAGCCGCGGCAATCTGGCCATCGCCGACGTCGACGCCGACGGGGTTCCGGACGTGGTGGGGGCCAGCAGCTCCGGGTACACGATCCTGCTCAACGGCGCGGACGGATCCAACAAGTGGACCAGCTCCGACATGGCGACCGCCCTCGGCTACTACATGATCACCGTCGCCGACCTGGACATGGACGGCTACCCAGAGGTGATCGACAACAACGTGGTCATGGACGGCCAGACCGGCGTCACCCTCTGGGAGATGACCGCGGACCGCACCAACTGCCCCTACACCATGGCGGCCGTTGGTGACATCGACCAGAACGACAACGACCAGGAAGTGCTCTGGTGCGGTGCCGCCTACGACTCCAACGGCACCGAGCTGTGGGACACCGGTGAGCGCGGCAACTACGGCATGTGGCCCATCATCATCCAGGCGGACGGGGACGACGAGGCCGAGGTCGGCTTCGTGGGGCAGTCCTGGAGCCTGTGGGAGGACGACGGTTCGAACATCTACACCGTGAACTACAGCTCTTCCCAGAAGCACCCCGGTCCCCCGTGCGCGGGCGACTTCGACGGCGACGGCGTCGCCGAGGTGGCCTTCCCCTCCTACCAGAACTTCGTCGTCTACGAGCTCGACGGCAGCGAGCTGTGGTCGGTCGCGATGGACGACACCTCGGGCCTCGCCGGGTGTTCCGGCTACGACGTGAACGGGGACGGGCCGCTCGAGGTGCTGTTCGCCGACCAGAGCACCTTCAAGATCTTCGACGGGTCCACCGGCGCCACCCTCTACACCTACTCCGACCACCGGTCGGGCACGGTCTTCGAGTACCCCAGCGTCGCGGACATCGACGGCGACGGGCACGCCGAGATCGTCTTCGCGGCCAACGGCTACGGGAGCGCCGGCGCGGGCGTGACCGCTCTCGAGCACACCGGCTCGGGTTGGCCCGCGGCGGGCACCACCTGGAACGTGCACGACTTCGCGATCACCAACATCAACCCCGACGGATCGGTGCCGCAGTTCCCCGAGGCATCCTGGCTCAAGTACAACGTGTACCGGGCCCGCGTGGCGGTCGACGACCCCTCCAGCCCCGACCTGATCGTCTCGATCACCGACGTCTGCGTGGCGGACTGCACCTACGGCCCCGCGGCGCTCGCGATCGCGGCCAGCAACGAGGGCGGCGCCGACGTGGCGGCCGGGGTGATGGTGGCGATCTACGCCGAAGACGCGACCGGGCCGCGCCTCGTCACCACGGTGTCCTTGCCGGCGATCGCCGCCGGGACGCGCCTCGAAGGCATCGAAGTCCCGATCGACCCCACCGACGTGGGGGACCGCGGCTTCCGCGCGGTGGTGGACGACGACGGGACGGGCATCAGCGACGTGAGCGAGTGCGACGAGACCAACAACGTCGACCTGTACACCGACAGCCTCTGCCCGTAGGCGGAGGGCCGGCGGGCGTCTCTTCCGGACCCCGTGGCGCGCTCAGCTCCCGAACTCACGCGCGAGCCGGCCCACCGTCTCGATGTGGGACCCCCCCGGGTCGAGGTTGGCCTCGGCGGCGGCGCGGGAGAGCTCGACGTCCAACTGCGCCAGCTCCAGCCCGATACGTGACCGATCGGCGTGGAGTCGTCCGCCGGTGAGGTGGTCCTCTGGACCCAGCTCGGCTTCGGCGCCGGCGATGTCGGCGAGCAGATCGAGCGCCCGTTCGGCCGCCTCGCGCAGATCGTTGCGTACCGGGGCGGGCAGGTGCTCGGCCTCCCGGCTCCGCCGGGCGAGCGCGAGGGCCCGGACCTCGGGGCCCGAGGCGGAGTTGGCCTGGGACCGGTCGCGCAGGGCGGCGCGGACCCGACCGGCGGTGGCCACCCCCGCGAGGTTGCGGATCGTCCACGCCGCGAGCAAGCCCGCGATCACCCAGATCACGATGTTGAACGGCGGCCAGAACCCGAAGCCGACGAGCCCGGCGAACAGCGACAGGAGGAACCACTGGACGATGCGGGGGGCTTCGGTGCGCTCAACCCGGACCGGGATGCCGCGCGCCTGGGCCCGGCGGGCGGCGCGGTCGGCGTCGCTCTGGGAGTCCGCGACGTCCATCAGCCAGTCGCCACCGCGCTCGGCGGCGCGGCGCACCCCTTCGAAGTCCACGCCGGTGCGCACGGCGATGCGGCGGAGCTGGTTCTCGGACAGGCCGGTGAGGTTCACCACCACCACGAACTGAGGGCGCGGCGCCGGGGCCGGCCGCGCTTGCTGGGCGCGTTGAACCACGGGGGCGTCGTGGAGGGGGGCGGCGGTGACCAACGGCGCGGTGCTGGGGGCGATCCCGCGCGATGCCGCCAGGCGCACCTCGGGGTCGAGCTCGAGCAGGCCCGCCACCGCCGCGTCGAGGGACTCGGACACCGCGAGATGGTCGGAGACGCGCGGGGCGGCGGTCTCGCGGCGGCGGAGCTGGGAGGTGGAGGTGGCCGGCCAGGGGTAGGCGCCCGTCAGGGCGCGGTAGACCAGGACGCCAAGACCGAAGAGGTCGCTCGCTTCGGTGGCCGTCTGGCCCTCGACGATCTCGGGCGCGCGGTGGTGGGGCACCCGGGCCAGGCTCTCGCCGCGGGGGAGGAGCAGCCCGGCCAGTCGGGGGGTGCCCGACTCGTCGATGACCACGTCCTCTCCGCGCAGCTCGCCGTTGTAGCGGCCGCGACCGGCGATGATCGCGGGCACCAGCCAGCCGAGGAGCGCCGAGGCCTCGGCGGGGGTGAGCCGCACGCCGGCCAGGGTGCCCTGGGTGGCCGGGCGCACCACGTAGGGCACACCGTCTTCCTCCAGCTCGGCGAGCACGGGGAGGACCGCGGCGTGGGCGAACGCCACCTCGCCGAAGGCCTCCCGCGCGCCTTCGCGCAGGAGCGCGTGGGGGCGGGGCGTCACGATCTCGACCTGGGTGCCGGTCTGGATGTCGACCGCCTTCCAGCGGCGCAAGTCTTCTTCGGCCACCTGCTCCCGCTGGAGCTCGTAGCGGCCACCGATTCGTTTACCCGGGGTGTTCACGCGTGACTCACTCGACGCAAGACTGGTCGACCCAGCAGGAGATGTGCTCGGCGTACTCGTCCGGGGCGACCTCATCGACGTTGGCGTGGTCGGCGCCGGGGACCAGCCAGAGCTTTTTGGGTTCGTTGGCGAAGGTGTACATCTGCTCGCCGTGCGAGGGCTGGATGAACTCGTCGGCGGCCCCGTGGATGATCAGGTAGGGCCGGTAGACCTCCCGGGCGGCGGCGACGTTGTCCCACTCGTCCTCGACGAACCACCCATCGGGGAGGTCCAGACCGGAGCCGTCGTCGATGAGCTTCTTGGCGCTGGCGAACATCGCCTCGGTGATCAACACCTTGGGCGGCCGGTCCACGGCGGTGTGGACGGCGACGGAGCCCCCCAGCGAGAGCCCGTGGTAGACGATGTGGTCGACGCCGCGCCCGTACACGGAGTCGACGTAGTCCACCGCCGAACGTCCGTCTTCCATGACGGTGTCGTAGGTGGGCGTTCCCTCTGACTTGCCGAACCCGCGGTAGTCGAAGATGAAGACGGTGTAGCCCATGGTCCAGTAGAACTCGACCTTGGTCCAGTACGCGTCGATGTTCTCGGCGTTGCCGTGGAAGTAGAGGTACACCTGGGCATTGGGGTTGTCCTGGCGTGCCCAGACCCCGTACAGGGTGCTGTCGTCGGCGCCGGGGAAGCTGACCTCCTCGAGGTTCGCCTCGGGGATCACGTCGGAGCCGAGCGCGTAGGCGTCCAGCGGGACCCCGTTGAAGAAGAACCCGTCCACCGTGAGGCATCCGGCGAGCAGCATCATCATTGGACACCTCCGAAACGGAACCGGGCGCCCAACTGGAGCGAGACCGCGCCCAGGGAACCCGGGCTGTAGTAGACGGGGGCGAGGTCGAAGGAGCTCGCGTAGGGAGAGATCCACTTCAGCTCGGACACGAGCTGCAGCCGATCGCCCACGCCCCACAGGTTGCCCACCCCGATGTAGCTGAGGAGGTGCGGGCCCGGCTTGGGTTCGATGAAGGCCCCCAACGCGCCGTAGACCGTCTGCCGGCGGAGCTTGCCCCAGTCCCAGGACGCGCTCACCGTCGGCTGTACGAAGCCCCGGAGGCCACCCGCGGGCTCGCCCGGCTCGTTGTCCCCGAACGCGCCCACCAGCGTGAGATCGCCCATGACCCGCGGCACGGCGCCGTCCTGATCGAGGAACATGTAGCTGGCACCGGCATCGGCCGCGACGATGTTCAGGGCGAGGATGGCGGTGGTGTGCGCCGCAGCGTGCACGTCCACCCGATCGGTGAGCCCGTAGGTGGCGCCGAGGGTGGAGAGGGGGAGGGGGATCGGCGCACCGTAGAGCTCGGTGATGGGCCCCCCCAACGACCCTTCCGCGACGATCGCCCCCTTGCCCACGGGCTTGATGCCGTGGACGGTGGAGCAGCCGGCGATGATGAGGAGGATCCAGGTGCCCATGAGGTACCTCCAGGCGCGGCGTCGCTATCGCGGAGCCGTACGGCGAGCTACCCTGCGGGGGTGTTGGCCTGGGTCGCTGCCCGGTTGGTGCGGGTCCTGGCGTGGACCTGGCGCGTCGAACGTCCCCCGTGGCCGGTCGCCGGCCCGTGTGTCGTCGCCATCTGGCATGGGGAGCAGCTCCCGCTGATCGCGCTCCACCGCGGCCTCGGGCTGGTGGCGCTCGCCAGCCTCTCGGCCGACGGCGACCGCATCGCGGCGGTGCTGAACGCGCTGGGCTACCGGTGCATCCGGGGTTCGACCTCTCGCGGCGGGCTCCAGGCCCTCCGCGCCGCGGCGAGGGTGGTGCGCGACGGGGGGCGGGTGGTGTTCACCGTCGACGGGCCCCGCGGGCCTGGCGGCCACGTCCAGCCGGGCGCGGGGGCGATCGCCCGACATACCCGGGCGCCCCTGGTGTGGGCGTCGGTGGAGGCCGCGGGCTGGCGCGCCGCGAGCTGGGACCGCTTCCTGGTGCCCTGGCCCTTCGCGCGCGTCCGGGTCACCTACCGGGTGGAGTCACCCGAAGCGTAGGATGACGCTGACCTGGCCTTCGGTCTCGGCGCGGGACACGGCCACGATGCCGTTGGAGTCGATCTTCATCGCGAATCGGACCTCCATCGCCGGCGTGGGGCCGGCGTCGGGCGCGACGGCCTCGCGGATCTCGCGGGCGATGCCGCGGATCATGGTGACCATTGCCGGCAGCACCTTGTCGGGGTGCCCGCGCACCGTCTGACCGCCCTTGTCGATCAGGGCCACGCTTTCGCAGTCGAAGACCACGACGGTGTTGTCCTTGAGGTGGGATTCCAGCAACATCGGCGCTCCGTGGGGCGCGCCTACGTAGCGCGCCGGGCGTCCGCTCGCCCCGCGGGCGTCAGCTTCCCAGCTCTTCCTTCGCGTCCTTCGGGCGCTTCAGTCGGGCGCGGGTCACCTTCACGTCGCCCACCACCCCCTGGGCCGGGTTCTCGTCGGGCCGGATCTCGTCCTGGCCGGCGCTGTACTCCCCCGAAAACCGGTTCAGCACTTTCTTGACTGAGGAAACGAGCCGGTCTCGGAGAGCCATGCGCGAGCGTAGCGGCCCGGAGCGTAGGGTTCAAGCAGAGAGTCGGCCCGGCGTGTGGTATGAATCGTGGGCGGATGGCCCAATGACCACGATTACCCTCGAACAGATCATCAACTTCCTGCTCGAGGCCCCCATGTTCGGCGACCTCGACGCCACGGAGCTGTCGCAGATCGTCCACATCATGCAGGTACAGCGGGTGCGCGAAGGGCAGGCGATCTTCAAGGAGGGGGATCCGGGGGACGCCTGGTACGTGATCTTCCAGGGATCGGCGGACGTCTTCAAGACGCTGGAATTCCTCCCGTCGCGCCGCATCGCGAGCCTGGGGCCGCGCGCCTGTTTCGGCGAGATGGCCATCCTCGACCACTCGCCCCGTTCGGCGTCGATCGTCGCCGGGGTCGAGACCACGGTGTTCCGGTTTCCTCGGAAGGACTTCGAGGCCTTGCTCGCCGACGGCAACCTCGCGGCCTTCAAGCTGGTCTACGAGATGGCGAAGGTGCTCTCCGCGCGTGCGCGCAGCACCACCCAGCAGCTCTCCGACGCCCTCGCCGACACCGCACCGGATCGACTGCATCGCACCACGGTGAACGTCGTGTCCGGGCACTCGATCTCCGAGTAGCGGGTGGGCTTCGCCCTGCTCGTGGCGGCCGCCGCGGCCGGCGGATGGGACCCGGGGCTGGAGCCGGCGGACGTCGCGGATCAATACCGGGCCTTCGCGCTGGCGAAGGGCCGCAAGGGCGACGCGACGGAGCTGGTCTGCAGCCCGTTCGCCGAGGCGGTGGTGTTGTGTTTCTCCACCGTCGGCGGGAAGAAGCGCGTCTACGCGACGCGGGCCACCGGGCTCGACGCGGCCGCGCTCACCGAGGCGTCGCGGGGGACGGCCGAGGCCGCGCTGGCCTGCTTCGAGCCGATGGTCCCCGAGGGGCTCACGACCCCCTACCTGGGCTGCGTGCGCGGGGACGGTCGGGATCACGCCCCGCTGCTGTTTCCCGACGCCATCGCCGCGCGCCTCGGAGCCTCCTTCGTGGTGGCGGCGCCCGCCCGGGGCGTGCTGCTGGCGTGGACACCGGGGGACGCCGCCTTCGACAAGGTGATGGCGGTGGGCGCGCGCCGGATGTTCGAGTCCATGCCCGACCCGGTGTCTCCCCTGGTGTACCGATGGGATCGTGACCGGTGGGTGACGTGGGGGCAGGCGCGGGAAGTGGTGGACCCGGCGAGCGGGTCGGGCGGATAGACACCGCCCATGATCCGTCGTCTCGTCCGGAAGGCACTCCAGCAGATGGGCTCGGTCGTCGCGCGCGACGACCTCTTCGAGAAGGCCGGGGAGCGCCCGCGCACCGAGCCGTTGCCGGCTTCGGCCTTCGTGGCGTCGTCCCCGAAGGCCGCCGCGGCGTCGGCTCCGGCGTCCACCCCGGTCGTCTCGACGCCCGCGAAGTCCGGCCGCCCCGACGCGGGCTGTGTGCCGGTGGGGGTGCCGGGGTTGCTCGCCGCCGTGAAGCCCACCGGTCGGCCGCTGGTCATCAACCACTGGGCCACGTGGTGTGATCCCTGTGTAGACGAGCTCCCCCGGCTCGTGCGCGCCGCTGCCGGCGCGGGGGACACGGCCGACTTCATCGGCGTGAGCTGGGACCTCTTCGATCACCCGGGGGATCCCAAGAAGGTGGCCAAGGCGGTGGCGCAGTTCGCGGACAGCGCCGGCGTCGGCTACGCGAGCGTGCTCTTCACCGGGCAGCCCGCCGAGCTCTTCGCAGCGCTGAACCTGGACTTCGAGTTGATTCCGCAGACGCTGGTGCTCGCCGCCGACGGTCGGGTGGTGCTCCACCACAAGGGGATCCTCACCGACGCCGACGTGAATCCCCTGCTCGCCGCCGTGAAGGCAGCGCGGTGACGCTCCTCCTCCTGGCGGCGTGTACCCGCGTCCCCCCGGCGCCGTCGGCCCCGGAGGGCGGCCCTCGGGTGCTCACCATCGCCCACACCAACGACATCCATGGGCACTTCCTTCCGGAGCCCGCCGAGTGGCGGCCCGACCGCGCATTGGTGGGCGGGTTCGTGCGACTGGAGCAGGAGGTGCGCGCCGTTCGCCGGGATCGTCCGGAGGGCACCGTCCTGACTCTCGACGGGGGCGACCAGCTCACCGGAACGCCGCTCACCGACCTCGTCATCGACGGGTCCAAGGGCGGGGCGATGCACGCCCTGTTCGACGCCGTCGGCTACGACGCCTGGGTGGTCGGCAATCACGAGTTCGACAAGGGGCTCGACAACCTCGCCGCGTACACCAAGACCCACCCGTCCCTCCCGCTGGCGGCGAACCTCTTGTCACGCGACGCCCTCCCCCTGCTGCCGCAGCAGGAGACGTCCCACGTGTTCGTGCGGAACGGCGTGCGGATCGGGATCATCGGCCTCACCACCCAGGGGTTGGGGACGCTGATGAACAAGACTGACTTCGCGCGGCTCCGGCTGGAACGCGAACAGGACGCCGCGCGCGCCGAGGTCGCCCGCCTCGACCCCGTCACCGATCTGGTGGTCGTGCTCTCCCACATCGGGGTGGAGAACGACATCGCCCTCGCCGAGGCGGTCCCAGGCATCGACCTCATCGTGGGCGGCCACTCCCACACCCGGCTCACCGAGGCGAAGAAGGTTGGCGAGACCTGGATCGTGCAGGCCGGCAGCTACGCCCGGGCCCTCGGCGTGGTCGATCTCACCGTGGAGAACGACGCGATCACGCGCTTCTCCTACGTGCTGCGCGAGTTGGGCCCAGAGACGGCCACGGTGCCGCCGGACCCGGACCTGGAAAAGCTCGTCGCCGGCTACCAGACGGCGATCGACAAGGTCTACGGGGAGGTCCTCACCACCGCCACCACCACCCTGACGCGTAGCTACAACCACGAGTCCCCCTTGGGCCGCTGGATCACCGACGCACTCCGCGACGGCACCGACGCCGAGGTCGCCTTCTACAATGGCGGCGGGCTTCGGGCCGATCTGGCCGCGGGACCGGTCACCAAGGGGGCGCTCTTCAACTGTTTCCCGTTCGGAAACGAGGTGATGTCCTTCGAGATCTCGGGCGAGTCGCTGATCGGGATCATCCTCGGCAATCTCGCCGCGGACGCCACCGAGTCGCGGGGCTTCCTGTCGGTCTCCGGCGTCACCTGGACCTGGCGGCTGCGCAACGGCGCCCCTGAGATCGTCGAGGCACGGGTAGGCGGCAAGCCGATCGACTCTACGCGGATGTACCGCGCGGTCTCCACCTCCTACATCACCGAGCAGTGGCAGAAACACCTCGGGGTCGCGCCGCAAGCACTCTCCGCGGTCGGCCACACCGACTTCGACGCGGCGGTCGCCTACGCTGCCAAGGGCCCGGTGGCGGACCCGGCGCCGCCGCGGGCGGTACGCGTCGAGCGATAGCTGGGACGGCTCGGCCTTTCGTCTCTCTTTCGGTGCAGAAAGACTACAGAAATCCAAGCCAGCTGGGGTACCATTCGGGGGAATGCTGCTGCTCTGCGTTCCTGCTGCGCTCGCCACCACCTGGGTGGTCGATCCCTCCGGCGGCGGGGACGTCACGACCATCCGGGCGGCGGTGACGGCGGCGGCCGCCGGGGACACCGTCCAGGTCGCGCCGGGCACCTATTCGGAGCCGATCACGGTCTCCCGGGCGATCACCCTCGAAGGCATCGGCGGGTCGGCCAACACCTTCCTTGGGGCCCGGAGCGGGGTGGTCCCGCTCGTCCTCTCGGCGGACGTGACCCTGCGCGGGTTCACCTTGGAGGCCGCCGGCGTCACCGCCCTCCACATCACCGAGGGGTCGGTCAGCGTCGAGGACGTGGTCGTCACCGA
>JAYVAS010000074.1:0-22659 GCA_043750895.1 Pseudomonadota bacterium | reverse complement strand
GTGTCGAGCGCGATCAGGACCGCGGCGGAGGCGTCGGGGAGCGTCTGCCCGAGTAGGATCTCCGGGAGGTCGTCGTCGTCGAGCTGGGCGAGGGCGATGCTGTCATTGCTGTCGACCGCCACTCCCGTCTGGTTGATCAGGGACCCGTCCGCGCTGCAGATCGCCAGGGTGCCCGCGTTGGCAACCACGAACTCCCCCTCGGTGTCACCGTCGAGGTCGCCGATGGCGAACGCAGAATTGCCGCCGGGGTCATCAGCGTCCTCGACGAGCACCGGGCACACGTCCCGAGTCATCGTCGCAAGATGCACGATCGAGGGCATCCCGTCCTCCACCGTGAGCACCTCGGAGGTGCCGTCCAGATCGAGGTCTGCCGCGAACGGCTTCTTGATGTTGCCGGAGAACGTGTACGTCACCGTGCCGGTCAGGGCATCCACCACGACGAGGTCGGTGAGAATCTCCGGGACGCCGTCGCCCTCGATGTCCACGAGGGAGAGATACCCGCTGCCTCGATCACCGAGGTCGGTCGTGTACCAGCTCGCCCCGTCGGAAACGGCGGTCAGGTAAGACTGCTCTCCCGAGGCGAGCGCCTGAAGGAACTGCGCGGGTGGTTCCCCTGGACCCGCCGCCCCCAGCGTCGACGTGACCCGACGCGCACCACGCCACTCCTCATCGTCCCAGAGCACCGTACCGTTGGCGTCCACGAGGACCGCCGCACGCGCGCCTCCGCCAACATCATCCAACTTCGTCAGCCAGATCCCAACCCCGTCCGCCGCGCTCGTGACCCCGTCCCCGTCTGTGTCACCAAGGCGCCCCGTGGAGGCCGCCATCAGCACGTCGTCGACAATGAGCTGCCAGCGAAGCCGTAGCGACCAGTCCGTGGGGGGCAGGGTGCAGGTGGGAAGGACCTCCACCGCACCTCCGTCGTCGTCCGGATCACAGGTTCCCTCGGTCGTCGGCCCGCTGGTGTCCGGCCCCGTCGTTCCCAGGTCCTTGTCGCCCGGCGCCAGCGTGTTCTCGATGCATCCCGGCAGGGCAAGGGCAAGGGCGAACACGAACGACGGCGCGGGCGAACGGCCCAGAACGGGGGTCAGCGTGGGGTGTAGCTGCACGGATAGCTCATGGACGTCGCCGTGCACGAGGTTCGCGTGGTACCCAGGTCCCAGCAGGTGTCGGCATCGAGCCCCCCGTCCAGGGTGTCGACTCCATCGTCGTAGAGCACGTCCGTCCCGGCCTGCCCGAGGACGGTGTCGCCGTCTCCGCCGTCCCCGCACACGTTGTCGTCGTCGGGTCCCCCGTAGAGGGTGTCGACGTCATCCCCGCCGTGCAGATCGTCGTTACCGGTCTCCCCATACAAGGTGTCGTCGCCTCCACTCCCGCTCAGGGCATCGTTGTCAGCGCCGCCATGAAGCTCATCCGCTCCCGATCCGCCTTGCAGGGTGTCCTTCCCCGGCCCGCCGTACTCGATGCACCCAGAGGATCCGCAGGAAATGGCGTCGTCGCCGTCCTCGCCGTAGATCGTCCCCGAGAACGCTGAACTCCCATCGAGGTCGTCATTGCCTGCGCCTCCATAGATCAATCCCGGTCCGCCGAAGCCGATGATCAGGTCATCGCCCGAGCCCCCGTACAAGGTCTCGTGGAACGTGCTCGTGGTCGAGGTCGACCCGGAGATGGAGTCCGCGTCGAGCAGCCCATACACGGTGACGAAGAAGCCCTGCGTGGCCCCGTAGTCGTCGAGGGTCGTAGACGGGTAGTGGAGCTGGATCACGTCCGTGCCGGCCCCACCGAAGAACTCCATCGCCGTCAGCGTACCTGGCGCCGTCTCGCAGCAGAACTCGTTGCCGAAGGGGTCCTCCCCGAATACACAATAGTCCTGCGCGCAGGTGGCGTGGCTGGTGTCGTAGGTGGCATACAGGAGGCCCCCGTTGGACCCGTAGTTCATCGAGCAGGTGTACGTCGTCCCCGCGGTGGAGCAGATCGTGTGCCCGCTCGCGGAGCAGCTTGCGCTATTGTAGGGCGACGGGCAGGCGGCGTGCGCCTCAGCCGCGATCAGGAGAGAGAGAGAGAGAGAGAGAGACGCATGTCGGGCCTCCGGGTGGATCGACGCGCGAGGGTCGCGACGTCGAGTGGAGCATCCCACAGGCGCGTCCCGAAGGGAAGGTGCGGAGGTCCCGAACAGGGCCTTGAGCTAAGCTCGCATCTGGAACTTTATGTCCTTGAACTCGACCGCTGGCGACAACATCCCGACCTCGCCGCGCCGGCGCGGCTGCTCGGCTGGATGCGCTTCTTCACCGAAGCCGAGACCTGGCGCGAGGTGCCAAGCGACATCGACACACCCGTCCTGGAGAGCGCCATGTCGGTCCTGAGCGACTTTCAAACCAACGCAGCCCGGAACGACCTCTACCGGTCGCGGCTGGACTATCTGCGGGTTCAGAACACGATGGCAGGCGAGCTGGAGCAGGCGCTGGCTGAGAAGGAGCAGGCGCTCGCTGAGAAGGAGCGCGCGCTCGCCAAGGAAGCGCAAGCGCTCACGGATAGAAGACAAACACTTACGGAGATGGAGCAGGGGTTGGCGCGCGAAGCCCAGCTTCGCCGGCGCTTGCTCTCCGCCGGGATTGACCCAGACGCGAACTGAGGCGGCCAAGGTCACCCGCCCTTACCCCCGTCGTCGACTATCCCCCTGAGGGGTGACCGGAGGCCTCAGCGGCAGGGCAGCTCGCCGACCTGGGCGAGGACCAGGGTGGTCGCGCAGTCCTCCGAGTATGCCTCGGCCTCGACGCCCAGGTCGGGGAGGTCGGGGGGACCGGCTGGCAGCCCCTGCCAAACGTTGGTCCCCTCGCCGAGCCAATGGGTGGCGCTTCCCGGCGGAAGCGAGCCGTCGATGGCGCGGTCCTCGGGGAAGTGGTCCATGCCCGGCCACCACTCCTCGGCGCCCCGGACGGGCCAGCCGCCAGCGGCGTTGTCGAGCACGACGAGTTTGGGGTTATTGCCCCCAACGAGGATCTCCGCGCGGCCGTCGCCGTCGATGTCGGTGACGATGGAACCGTCGCCGCCGCAAATGGCCACGATCCCCGCGTTGGCCACGACGAACTCCCCCTCCGCGTCGCCGTCCAAATCACCTACGGCGAAAAGGGCGCTTTGACCTGATGGGTCCTCCTCTTCGATGGAAACCGGACAGACGTCCGCCTGGCTGCTCGCCACGTGGACGATGAGCGGCGTGGCTTCGTCGACCGTCAGGATCTCCGACACGCCATCGAGGTCGAGGTCGGCGGCGACGGGTTTGAAGTCGTCCCCGGGGAGTTCGTAGGCGACAGCGCCGCTTGCGGCCTCCCAGGCGTTTCCGTTCGAAGAACACCGTGTCGGCGAGCAGATCGGCCACCGCAGCGTCGGACCAGGTGGCCAGCCGGGCGCGGGCCCGACCGGTCAGGGCCTCGGCGATGGCGTCGGCAGAGGGGGCGTCGAACAGGCTGGAGCGCACGGCGTGCTCTATCGCCACGTGACAGGGGGGCGCCAGGGTGGGGTTCGGGTGCACGATCGATCTTCTCGTGGGCGTCCGAGGGACGCTTGAGACGTGTTTGACCGATTGGATGCACGATCAATCATTCACCGCTTGACAGGGGGCAGAATGGAGGGAAATTGGCAGGATGATGCGCGATCGTACATCCAGCCTCGCCGACGCCGTCCGAGCCCGCCGGGCCCGACTCGGGCTCCGGCAGGAGGAGCTCGCCGAGCTGGCAGGCTGCTCCACACGCTTCGTCCACACCGTCGAGGCCGGGAAGGCGAGCTTGCGTCTGGACAAGCTGATCGAGCTGCTCGGGGCGCTCGGTCTGGGCCTCACCGTGCGGCGGGGACTGCCCGGGGTCTCCTCGGATGCCGTTGAAGGCGACGAGTCGGCGCCGTGATCGGGGCGGTCGAGGATCTCCGCCACGTCGAGGAGGCTGAGGTCCGCAAGGCCGGACGCCGCGTCGGGCGACTGGCGAGGACCCGCGAGGGGAGCGAGTTCGTCTACGACTCCGTCTACGAAGGCCCGCCCGTGGCGACCACGCTGCCGGTCGGCGCACCTCCTGCGCGGGCCTCGGCCGGCGCCGTCGCTCCCTACTTCGCCGGCCTCCTACCCGAGGGGCGCCGGCTCGCCGCGGCCAGGGCGGCGATCAAGACCTCGGCCGACGACGACTTCTCGCTGCTGCTCGCGACAGCGCACGATGCGATCGGCGACGTCCAGATCCTCGCCGTCGGTTGGGAGCCGCCCCCGTCGCCGGTGCCCGAGTCCCTTGGGAGCGTGCGCTTCTCCACGCTGATGGCGCGCATCGTTGGCCCGGAGGGCGCCGATCGCGTAGCCCTTCCCGGGGTCCAGGACAAGGTCTCCAGCGGGATGATCTCTTTGCCCGTGCATCTGGCCCACGGCCCGTTCATCCTCAAGCTCAACCCCCGCGGCTACCCTCACCTGGTCGAAAACGAGCACTTCTTTCTGGACGCCGCCAGGGCCAGCGGTGTGCCTGCGGCCATCGCGGAGCTGGTCTACGACCGCGAAGGGGAGCCCGGCTTGCTGGTCCGACGTTTCGACCGCGTCCAGCAGGAGGGCGTGTGGCGGCCGCTCGCCCAGGAGGACGGGTGCCAGGTGCTGGGGCGCTATCCCGCGGACAAGTACCGGGTGTCGTCCGAGGAGGTCTTCGCCGCCCACGCGCGGGTCGCCGGAGCTCCCCTGGTCTGTGCGCGCGACCTCGTTCGCCAACTGGCCTTCGCCTACCTGACCTGCAACGGCGACGCCCACGCCAAGAACTTCTCGGTCCGCCAGGCTCCGGACGGCGAGTGGGAGGCCACGCCCGCCTACGACGTGCCCACCTCCCACCTTTACGGTGACCACACGATGGCGCTGTCCGTCAACGGCAAGACACGGGAGGACATCGACCGGAGCGATCTCCTTGCCCTGGGCTCAATGCTCGGTCTACCGTCGCGCGCCACGGCGCGGGTGCTCGACGAGTTGGCGGATGCGGCGCCCCTGTGGCTGGCCCGACTCGACGAACTGCCCTTCGACGCCCGCAAGGTGCACAAGCTGCGGCGGGCCGTCACCTTCCGGCGAGACAGGATCGGAAGCTCGGTGAGCTGAGAGGTGTTGATACGTCAGGCCCCCTCGACTCCGGTAAGCCGGTGCGCCTGGTGGGATGCTTGGAGACGCCCCGCTTGGGGAGGGGCCCGGCTCCGTCACGCTGGCGCTGCGGTCCCGAACTGCGGTACACTCCGCTCGTGCTCCTGGCGCTCCTCGTATCCTGCGGTTCGGTCGGCCTGGAATCCTGGGAACAGGAGGCCGGACCCGGTCGCCTCGACATCGATCCCAAGGGCCGGGTCGAGTTCCCCGACACCAGCCCCGACGGCCACAGCGTGGAGTCCGAGGTCTCGGTCCTCAACGAGGGTGGCTCGGCGGCGGTGATCGACGACGTCTGGGTGGAGGGTGCCGAGTCGGGGGCCTTCTTCCTCGAGGGGGTCCGGGTGCCCACCCAGGTGCAACCCGGCGGTACGTACACCTTCACCGCCCACTTCCTGCCCGAAGAGAGTGGCCTCCACGAGGGCACCCTGGTGGTCCTCACCGCCGAGGGCGCGTACCTCGAGCGGCTCCTGATGGGCAGCGGCTGCCGCGACGAGAACCGCGACGGGGACTGTTAGCCCACGGGGGCGTGATAATCCCGCAGCCGTGGCCAACCGCATCCGCCTCCGTGTCCGCACCTTCCCGCGCGTGCCCATCTTCCCGCTGGAGGACGACGCCCTGGGTGAACGCCTCTGGTCCGACTTGATCGAACGGCTCGCGCGCAGCCCGGTCCGCCCGGCGGCGATCATGTTGCGCGGAGAGGTGGCCCACGTCGTCGACCTCGCGCCGCTCACCGAGGAGCCGCGGCTCGCCCACCAGCGGGTTGCGGGCCTGTGCGCGGTAGAGGGCGTCGAGGCGCTGGCGCTGGTGGGGCCACTGTTTCGGCGGCGGCGGGGGGGCGCGGCCGAGCGGTTCGCGGTGGTGTTCGTGGAGTGGACGGATGGCCGCTGGTGGTTCGGGCAGCGGCGCCTGACCGACGCGGGGTCGATCTTCCCAGGGAGCGAGGACGAGATTCAGCGGGCGGTGGACGGTGCACCGCGCCCCGGTGGGTTGGGCGGCTGGTTCAGCCGCGCCCGCTTCGAGAACATGAAGACCAGCTTCGAGAGCGCCGACGAGGGGCTCGTCAACTGATCCTCGAGGCTCAGCCCAGGCTGACCAGCATCCCCTCGTCATTCCAGAGCCAGACCCCGGTTTCGGTACGCACCGCGCCATCCACGGGCAGCGGGTAGGTCACCCGGTCGACGGTGACGCTGCCCGCGTCGCGGTCCACGCGCATCCCGTCGGGGAGCGTGCGCGCCACCGGCCGTCGGACGTGGCCACGTTTGGTTCGGGTGCCGTCGGCGAGGGTGTAACGACCGGTCTCGCCATCGGCGGTGACGAGCTGGCACGCGTCGCCGTCCAGCCGGGCGCCGGCGAGGGTGTCGTCGCCGGCGACCAGACCGTGGGGAAACCGCGGTCCGTCCAGGGTGCCGAAGCTGGTGTCGTCGCCCGCGAGCACCCGCTGCCCGTCGGTCGCATAGACCTCGTCTCGGAGCCCGTCGCGGATCCGGGCCCCCCGCGCGTGGTCCCAGAGCGCGCCGCCGGGACCTACCAGCCACGATCCCCCCGCCGCGCCGACCCCCCCGGCGAGGCCCTCCAGCCAGATGGCGCCGTCGCCGTCGACGATCGCACCGCGGGTGGTGTCCCACATCAGGACTTCGGGAGCCCAGCCCACCGGCGTGAGCGGGCCCTCCCAGGTGCGGAGCACCACCCCGGTCGTCAGGTCGACGAGTACCACGCCGTCCTCGTCGGCGGCCAGCATGGACCGCCCGTCGGGGGAGAACCGGGCGTCACTGAGGTCGAGCGAGCGCCCCACCTTCATCGTGACCCCCAACGGGGCTGCCACCACCGTGTCCGTCTTGGTGGCGACGGCGACGGCCCCGTCGGGACCGGTGGCGATCGCCTCGGGTTCGGTGGCGCGCCCGAGCGCCGACACCCGCGATCCCATGCGGTAGAGCGTGTCGTGGTCGACCCAGCACGCGCCCAGGCCGCTGGCCCAGGGGCGCAGATGGCGAGCGCGGAGCGCGGCGTCGGGGAGATCGAGGGCGACGCCGTCGGCGAGGCGGAGCAGGCGTTGCGCGGGCACCTCGACGAAGAGCACTGCGTCGCGTCCGGCGCGGGTGGTCACCGGGTCGGCCTCGTCGTCGACCAGGACGAGGTCGAGCTGTGCCGTCACCGGGTTGACGCGGACGAATCCGTTCCCGAGGCCGCACACCCAGCCCTCCGGCGTGGCCACCACGTCCTCGACCAGGTCGGGCAGCGCGATGACGTCGACGTCGTCGCCCGTGCGGAGGAAGAGCCGATCGCGGATGACCCACCCCACGCGCACGCCGTCGGCGCCCACCCAGTCGGGAACGCCGGGAGCGAGCAGGCGCGGGCCGGGGCCGAATCCGAGGTGCAACTTCACGGGGAGACTCCATAGGCGACGACACGACCGTCGGCGAGCGGGATGACGAGCAGACCGGGCGCCAGGACCGGATCGGCCGCGGGCGGGGCGCCGAGCGGGAGGGTCCAGGCCACGCCGCCGTCGGCGGCGTCCACGGCGTAGAGGTTTCCGTCGCCGTTGGCGGCGTAGACGAATGCCCCGGCCACGATGGGGCGGGTCACGAAGGGGCCGAAGCCCTCGACCTCCCAGGCCACACGACCGGTGGCGAGGTCCAGCGCCACGAGGCGTCCACCGCGGTCGGGGACGTACAGGTGGGCCCCCAGCGCGAGGCCGGCGCCCGGCTCGAGGGTGCCGGACCACCGCCAGCGGATGACCCCGTCCCGGTCCAACGCGACCACCCCGCCGGGCAGGGGGGCGACCGCGCCGACGCCGGCGTACACCCCGGTGGGGTCGAGGACGGGCCCCCCCCGACCGGGGGCACTCAGGGAGATGCTGCGGACGACGGCGGCGTCCTCGGTGATCAGGAGGTCGCCGCCGGTGGTGAGGATCCAGGTCCGGCGGCCATCGGCGGCGGGGGGACCGGACGCCCGGCCGCCGAGGGGGGCCTCCCAGCCCGCTTGGGACCGCAGGGTGCCGCCGAAGTCGACCCAGCGTAGATCCGGGGCGACGATCGGCGCGACGTCCGCGGTAGGGGTGGCCGGCAGGCCCGACGCCCGTTCGGCCCCGGTGGCGGGGTCGAGCAGGCGCAGCTGTCGGTCCCGGCGATCCACAAGCCGGCGGGGGAGGGGACGGGCGCGCCCGCGAGGTCGCCGTCGCGCTTCCAACGGAGGGTCCCGTCGAGGCCGTAGGCGAAGAGGGTGCGGACGCCGACCGCGTAGATGCGGGTGCCGTCGGTGGTGAGGGGGAAAGCGGTCGGGGAGACGAGGGTGCGCGTCCACCGGACCGCCGGGAGGGCGCGGATCGGGGCGGCGTCAGTCTGGTTGGTCTGCCAGCCGGCAGGGGGCGTCGCGGCGGCGGCGAGCGGGACGAGGAGCGCAGCCAGGCCGAAGAAATGCAGGGCCAGGCTCACGCCTGATCGCCCCGGTAGCGGTACCCCATCCCGCGCACGGTGAGGAAGTGGCGGGGTTCCTCCGGGTCGTCCAGCTTCTGGCGCAGGCGGGTGATGAAGTTGTCCACCGTCCGCTCGGTGCCGAAGTAGTCCTCGCCCCAGACAGCGTCGAGGATGGCCTGCCGGGTGACGACCCGCCCCTCCCGGCCGACGAGGAAGGCCAGGAGTTGTTGGTCGCGCGCCGTCATCTCCACCCGCACGCCCGCCCGACGCACCTCACCAGCCGCGAAGTCGGCCACGACGTCTCCGAACTGGGCCCCGGCGCCGGCCTGGGGGCCGCGTGCCCGGCGTAGCAGCGCCTTGACCCGGGCGAGCAACTCCTGGAGCCCGAAGGGCTTGGACAGGTAGTCGTCGGCGCCGAGGTCGAGGCCCTTGACCTTGTCCACCTCTCCCCCGCGGGCCGAGAGGATCAGGATGGGGAGGTGCGGGTTCCGCCGCCGTAGCTCCCGACAGACCTCGTAGCCGGACAGGCTGGGGAGCATGATGTCGAGGAGCACGAGGTCGGGCTTCCACTCGGAGGCGACGCGCAGACCGTCGGGCCCGTCGGCGACGTGGCGGAAGGCGTAGCCTTCGAGCCCCAGGTTCAGCTCCAGTCCCTTCGCGATGGAGGTGTCGTCCTCGATCAGCAGGATTCGGTCGGGCATGGGCGGATTGGATAACCGGCTTACGCTGTCGTCGATGCGGTTCTTGACCCCAATCCTCTTCTTCCTGGCCGGCGGCTGGGTGTGGTGGCACAACGCCACGGCCACCGACTCGATCGTGACCCTGCCCTTCATGGGCGCGCTCAGCGACGACCCCCGCGAGCAGGGCGCCTACTCGGCGTACATCTGCTTCGGCATCGGGGCCTGGTTCCTGATCTGGGACCTCGTGGGCCTCGCCCGTAAGGACCGCGACCGTCTGGGGGGTTGATCCCGGGTTAGGCGCCGCCCGATGCCCACCTACGCCCAGGCCGACGGCCGGATCGACCTCAAGAGCCTGACCCTCCCGGAGATCGAGGAGGCGTTGGCCGGCCTCGGCTCCGAGAAGTTCCGGGCCCTCCAGGTCTACAAGTGGCTCTGGCAGAAGCACGCCACCTCCTTCGACGTGATGACCAACATCTCCAAGGGGGCGCGGGCCCGCCTCGCCGAGCGCTACTACCTCTCCTCCCTCGAGCTCACCGACGCCCGGCGGAGCCGCGACGGTACCGTCAAGTTCCTCTGGCGCACCGACGACGGCCACACCATCGAGAGCGTGCTCATCCCCGACGACGGCACCGGCGCCAACCGCGACGACCGGCCGCCCGAGCCCGGGGAACGGCTCACGCTCTGCGTCTCCACCCAGGTCGGCTGCGCGATGGCGTGCAGCTTCTGCCTCACTGGGGACATGGGCCTCAAGCGCAACCTGCGCCCCTCGGAGATCGCCAACCAGCCGCTCCAGGTGCGGGCCACGCTGGGGGAGGGCGTCCGGATCACCAACATCGTGATGATGGGCATGGGCGAGCCGCTCCACAACTACGACAACCTCGTGGCGGCGCTCCACACCTACCTGGACGAGGACGCGCTGGGCTTCTCCCACCGAAAGATCACCGTCTCCACCGTTGGGCTGGTCCCCGCGATGCAGAAGCTGGCCGATGCGCTGCCGGTGAACCTCGCCGTGTCGCTCAACGCGTCCACCGAGGAGCAGCGCCGGGAGGTGATGCCGATCACCAAGAAGTACTCGATGGCGGAGCTGCTCGACGCCTGTCGCCTGCTGCCCATCCCGCACCACAAGCGCATCACCTTCGAGTACGTGATGATGGCCGGCTTCAACGACGCCATGGAGGACGCCGCGCGGCTGGTGAAGCTGCTCCGCGGCATCAAGTCCAAGGTCAACCTGATCCCCTACAACGAGAACCCGGACCGGGACATCAAGCGCCCCACCGAGGAGCGGGTGCGGGCCTTCCAGCACTACATGGTGACCCGCGGGGTCCAGTGTTCGGTGCGCTCCACCCGCGGGATCGACGTCTCGGCGGCGTGCGGGCAGCTCGGGAAGGGCAAGGGCACGGTCATGGCGGCGGCGATTACGAGCGGGTGAGGCGCGGCGCGGGACTGTCTACACCCGGGAGTAGGGTGCCGCTCCCACCACACCCTCGGGCGTGGCATCGAGCATCCCCGGTTCACCCCGCGAGGCGCCACGTCGAGACCGGGCTGGTCGCGGTCGGGAATCGGGCGCGGATCGTCGTTCCGCTGCCGGGCTCCGAGTGGACCTCGACGACACCGCCCTGCGCCTCCACCGCGTGGCGGAACGCCGCCAGCCCGACCCCCCGCCCGCTGACCTCCGTGGCCACGTCCCGGGTGGTGAAGCCATCAGCGAAGAGCACGTCGACGAGGTCCGCGCGCGTCGGGGCGGGCAACCCTCGGGACTTGGCCCGCGCCGCGACCTGCGGCCAGTTCACCCCGGCGCCGTCGTCGGACACCTCCAGGACCAGGGCGTCGCCCTCCTGGCGCGCGACCAACTGGAGCGCGCCGCCCGGTGCCTTTCCGGCGGCGGCCCGGTCGACCTCGATCCCGTGGTCCACGGCGTTCCGAACGAGGTGCCCGAACGTCGACCACACCCCGCTCCAGGCCGCGGGGTCGAGCAGGACGTCGTCCCCGACGACCTCGACCCGCAGGCCCGCCTTTCCCAGCCGGGTGGCCAGCGCGACGGCCCCCTCTGCGGCACGCCGAAGCGACCGGCTCGCCGGTTCGAAGCTCAACGCCGCGATCCCGCGTTCGAGCTCGGCGTAGGAGACCCGGCGTGCGGCCGCGCCGCGGAGCTCCGCCAGTCGGGCCGGGTCCAGCTCCACGACCTGTCGCTCTTGAAGCAGGGGCCCGAGGCGGGCGGTGAGGGTGGCCCAGTGGGCGCGTAGGGCGTCGAGGTCCGCGACCACCAGGGGTCGGCAGTCGTCGGCGAGCGCCTCCTCGACGGCGTGCGCGAGGCCGGCGAACGCATGCAGGCCGACCAGGCCGCTGTTGCCTTTGAGGGTGTGGAGCGTGCGGGCGGCGTCCTCGGCGCCGACGACGAGGTGGTCGAGCGCGCGCTGTGTCCCGTCCATGAATTGCCGGAAGCCCGTCCGATCCGCGATGAGTCGGTCCAGCGCGGTGAGGAGGTCCCTCAGGGCGGCTTCCGATCGTTCCTGCCCCACCAGATCGGTGATGTCGGTGACCACGACCACCGCGGCCGGGAGGTCTTCGCCGCCGGAGACCGGGTTGTACCGGACCGTGTAGGTACGCCCGCCGTGTTCGAAGCGCCTCGGGAGCTGGTCGACGGCGAGCTCCGGGGGCAGCACCCCGTCCTCGAGCGCGTCCCACCCGAGCTCCAACCACGTGCGGTACCGGACGTCCTCGGCGCCCAGGTACGCCCACAGGGTCGCCCCCGCGACCGGTCGGCCGAACCAGGCCTCGGCGACGGCGGAGTGACCACCGACGAGGCGCCCACGGGCATCGACGGCGAGCAGCCCCTGCCCGACGTTGTCGAAGACGAGGCGCATCTCGGCGTTGGTGGTCTGCACCGCCGCCCGCATCCGGCTGTTGGTGGTCTCGAAGGCGGCGATGAGGAAGTAGAAGCCCAGGGTGAGGGTGAGCGCCGAGGCCGCCTGGCCGACCCCGTCGGGCGGACCCGCCACGTTGGGCAGGGTGTAGCCCGCGAGGTCGAGACCGGTGAGCAGGGCGATCGCGAGCACTGCCGGCGCGAGCACCGCCTTGCCGCCGCGTCGCCCGCCGAGCATCGTGCCGACCACGACCACCAGCGGGAACCAGTACAGGGTGGTCCCGTGGACCCCGCCGAGGACGCCCGCGAACAGTCCGAGGCACACGGAGGCCGCGCCCCCGAGCCACGCGCCCGCCGCCTGCGGTGAGCCGGTCCGCCACAAGACGGCGAGCGCGCTCGCGTCGAGGGCCGCCGCGGCGAGACAAAGGGCCGACAGCCCGTACCGCCCGTGGGCGAGCTGGATCGGGATGCTCGCCAGCGCCATCGCCGACAGGATCCCGGCGAACCCCACCAGGAGGCGCGCCCGGCGCAGGGGCTCGGGTGCTCCGGCGCGGAGCAGCGGTGGGATCACCCGGTCCAGCAGCTCGAGTTGGAGGCGAGGCATCATCGTCACGGTATCGGGGGAGGCGCCGTCGGCTTTAGCGCCCTCGGTGGGCTCGGGGCCGGAGGATCGCCCGGGGGGGACGCCGAACGTTGGCAGTCCCTTGCCTCGCTCCACACCATCCGTTAACGTCCTCTCTACCATCTGGTAGAGAATCAACACCCCCATGGTCGACCCGGTCCGGACCCGCATCCTCCGCGAAGCCACCCGCCTGTTCGCGGCGCACGGCTACGACGCCACGCCCATCCAGGCGGTGGCGGTGGCCGCCGGGGTCACCCGACCCACGCTGGTCTACCACTTCGGCAGCAAGGAGGGCCTGCGCGACGCGGTGCTCACCGCGTTGCTGGACCACTGGGCGGCCGAGCTGCCTCGGTTGATGGCGGCGGCGACCAAGGGCGGCCCCCGCCTGGACGCGCTGCTCGACGCCCTGTTCGGCTTCTTCCGGGCCGAACCGGCGCTGGCCCGGCTGCTGCTGCGCGAGATGCTCGACCGCCCCGACGACATGGGCGCGCGCCTGCGCAACCAGCTCCAACCGTGGACCACCTTGGTGGTCGAGGCGGTACGGCTGGGGCAGGGGACGGGCCTGCTCCGCGCCGACGCCGACCCCGGCGCCTACGTGACCCTGGTGATCTCGGCCGCGATCGGGGTGGTCGCGATCGGGGGCCACGCGGGGGCGCTCACGTCTCCCGAACCCTCGGTGGACGCCCAGGTCCACGAGCTGCACCGCATCGCCCGCACCGCCCTCCTGACCCCGCGAGGTTGATCATGGCCAACTTCTACGACGACAACGCCGATCTCCGTTGGTACGTGGACCGCGGGGTGGATTGGGAGCTGCTGGTGCGGCTCACCGAATACGAGATGAAGGCCCCCGACGCCCCGGCCACGGTGGCGGAGGCGGTCGAGGGCTACCGCGAGATCCTGGGCCTCGTCGGCGGGTTCGTGGGCGAAGAGGTAGCCCCCCGGTGGAAGGAGCTGCTGCGCGCCCACCCCCACCTGGTGGACGGCGACGTGGTGGAGGCCCCGGTGGTGCGCGAGGTGACGGCCCAGCTCGCCGGCCTTGGTCTGCCCGGCCTCAACGTGCCGCGGGAGTTGGGTGGCATGAACGCGCCGCTGCTCGTCTTCCAGCTCACGCAGGAGCTCATCGCCCGCGCCGACACCAGCGTGTGCGCGCACCTGGGCTTCCACGGCGGCATCGCGATGGCAGCGCTGCTCTACAGCGTGCTGGAGGGGTCGACGACCTTCTCGGCCGACCCGCCCCGCATCGTGGACACCCGCTTCCGCACGCTCATCGACGAGATCGTGGCCGGGAAGGCCTGGGGCAGCATGGACATCACCGAGCCGGGCGCGGGGAGCGACATGGCGGCGCTGCGCACCCGCGGCGAGCTGCTGCCCGACGGCACCTGGGTGGTGAGCGGGCAGAAGATCTTCATCACCTCGGGCCACGGGCGCTGGCACTTCGTGATCGCCCGCACCGAGCCGGTGGCGGAAGGGGGCGACGGGCTGAAGGGGCTCTCGCTGTTCCTGGTGCCGGCGTGGGAGTGGGGACCGGACGGGGAGAAGCGCTGGTGCGCCAGCTTCGACGGGGTGGAGGAGAAGCTTGGCCACACCGCCAGCGCCACGGTGACGATCAGCTTCGACCGCTCGCCGGCGTTCCTGGTCGGGGAGCGCGGCCGCGGCTTCGCCCAGATGCTGGTGTTGATGAACAACGCGCGGATCGGCGTGGGCTTCGAGTGCCTGGGCGTGGCGGAGGCGGCCTGGCGCGCCGCCAAGGGCTACGCCGCCACCCGCACCAGCATGGGCAAGACCATCGACCGCCACGAGATGATCGCCGAGATCCTCGAAGAGATGGAGACCGACATCCAGGCGGTACGCGCGCTGGCAGTCGCCGCCTGCTGGCACGAGGAGGTGGCCCAGAAGGTGGCGCTGTTCACGCGCTTCCTGCCGATGGACGACGCGCGCCGCGCCGCGCTGGAGGCCCAGGCGGCCCGCTCCCGCGCCCGCTCCCGCGCGCTCACCCCGGTGCTCAAGTGGCTCGCTTCGGAGCGCTGCGTCAACATCGCGCGGCAGGCCATCCAGGTGCACGGCGGCAGCGGCTACATCGTCGAGTCGGGGGTGGAGCGCCTGCTCCGCGACGCGATGGTGTTCCCCATCTACGAGGGGACGAGCCAGATCCAGGCGTTGATGGTTATGAAAGACACGCTGCTCGGGGTCGTCAAGGCGCCCGGGCGCTTCGTGCGCGACCTGATGGGCGCCCAATGGTCCGCCCTCACCGCGGGGGGCCTCCCCGGCCGTGTCGCCGCGCTCCGCCTCACCCAGCTCCGCGCGGTGCGCTTCCTGCTCACCCAACTCGGGGTGGCCAAGCTGGGCGAGCTGCCGCTCACCAATCCCGGCGCCTGGAAGGCGGCCTTCGCCAACTGGGACCCCAAGCACGACTTCGCGCTGGCGATGTTGCATGCCGAGCGGCTGATCAGCCTGTCCGCCGACGCCGCGGTGGCCGAGACGCTGCTGGAGCAGGTGGCCCGCGACCCGGCCCGCGCCGAGATCCTGGAGCGCTGGCTGGAGCGCGCCGAACCGCGCAGCCGGTGGCGTTTCGACGAGCTGGTCCACACCGGCCCGCGCCTGCTCGCGCAGCTCGCCGCCCGTACCCCCGCGGCGTCGCTCGCCGAGCCCCTCCGTCACGCCGCCAAGTAGCCGGGAGACCCCGTGTCCGATCGTCTGGTCCAGCTCTCCTCCAACCGCGCCGCCCGCTCGATCCTGCGTACGGTCGGCGTCAACCTGCCACCCACCCTGGAGCGGGACGCCGAACCCTGGCGCGAGCAGCCGCTCGTCGACCGGGAGGTGGGGGTGCTCCTCGGTCCCGATGCCGTGCTGGGCGCAGTCCTCGCGGGTTGCCTGGCCCGGTTCGGGGCCGACACCTGGGTGGTGGGCGGAGACCCGGCCCCGTTCGTGGCGGCCGGGGAAGCCTGGGCCCGTAAGGCCGCGGTCGACGGCGACGAGCACGACCCGTGGGCGTTGGTGTTCGACGCCACCGGGATCGTCGACGTGGTCGGGCTGCGTTTCCTCTGGGAGGGGCTCTCGTCCCGGCTTGGTTCGCTGCGCCGCTCGGGGCGGGTGGTGGTGCTCGGTCGTCCGCCGGCCGAAGCGTCCAGTCCCGCGGTCCGCGCCGCACGACGCGCGCTCGAGGGGGTGGTGCGATCCCTGGCGCGGGAGCTGGGCCGCAGCGGCGCGACCGCCAACCTCGTGACCGTCCCCGACGGCGCCGAGGACCGGGTCCCCGCGGTGCTGCACTTCCTGCTCTCGCCGCGGAGCGCCTTCGTCAGCGGTCAGCCCTGGGTGGTGTCGGCCGCCCTGCCGGCCCGCTTCGCCCCCACCCGGCCGCTCGACGGGCGCGTCGCCCTGGTCACCGGCGCGGCCCGGGGCATCGGTGAGGCGACGGCGCGGGCGCTGGCGCGCGAAGGGGCGCGGGTGCTGGTCCACGACCATCCGAGCGCGAAAGCGGACGCCGAGGCGGTCGCGGCCGCGATCGGCGGGACCACGCTGCTGGCCGATCTGGCGGATCCCGCCCAGCGGGACGCGCTGGTGGCCGCGGTGGCGGCGTTGGGCCGCCTGGACATCCTGGTGCAGAACGCCGGGGTCACCCGCGACAAGACGCTGGGGCGCATGCCCGCGGAGCAGTGGGATCTCGTGCTCGCGGTGAACCTCGCGGCGGTGATCGACCTCGCCGAGCGTCTCGGCCCCGCCCTCCACCCGGGGGGCGCGATGGTCTGCCTCTCCAGCATCGGCGGCATCGGCGGCAACGTGGGGCAGACCAACTACGCCGCCACCAAGGCCGGCGTCATCGGCCTCGTCGAGGGCCTCGCCCCCGTCTGGGCGCCCCGCGGGGTCGCCGTCAGCGCGGTGGCGCCCGGCTTCATCGAGACCCGCATGACCGCCGCCATCCCCTTCGCCACCCGGGAGGTGGCCCGGCGCCTCTCCAACGTGTCCCAGGGCGGCCTGCCCGAGGACATCGCCGAGGTGGTCACCTTCCTCGCCAGCCCGTCCGGTCGGGCGCTCTCCGGGCAGGTGCTCCGCGTGTGCGGCGGCAACCTGCTCGGGGCCTGACCTCTGGAGTTCCCCATGCCCCGTGCCTTCCTCTGCGGCGGTGCTCGCACCCCCTTCGTCCGCGCCTTCGCCGAGTACACCGAGCTTGACACCATCGCGCTCGGCGCCATCGCTGCCCGCGGCGCGCTGGAGCGGGCGGGCGTGCCGGCCGACGCGGTGGACGCGATCGTCTGGGGCGGGGTGATCCTCCCCCCGACCGCGCCCAACGTGGGCCGGGAGATCGTGCTCGACCTGCGTTTGCCGCCCCGGGTCGAGGCGCGCACCGTCACCCGGGCGTGCGCCAGCGGACTGCAGGCGATCACCGACGCCATCTCGATGGTGGAGCGCGGCGAGGCCGAGGTGGTGATCGCGGGCGGGAGTGACTCGACCAGCAACGCGGCGTTGACCATGCCCGAGACCCTGATCCGCAAGCTCGGACCGGTGGTGATGGGCAAGAAGGCGGGCTTCGGGGCGTACCTGGGACTGATGACGAAGCTCTCGATCACGGGGGACCTGATCCCGCGTCAGCCGCGGGTGGCCGAGCGCAGCACCGGTCAGCTGATGGGGGAGGCCGCCGAGGACATGGCGCGGCGCAACGGCATCTCGCGGGAGGCCCAGGACGCGGTGGCGGTCGCGAGCCACCACCGGGCCGCGGCGGCGTGGGCCTCGGGTCGTTTCGGCCCCGAAGTCGTGCCGGTCACCACCCCCGACGGTCGGGTGGTCGACCGCGACACCATCGTGCGCGCCGACACCAGCGCCGAAGCCCTCGCCAAGCTCCGTCCCGTGTTCGCGGCGGACGGCACCCTCACCGCCGCCAACAGCACCCCGCTCACCGACGGGGCCGCGGCGGTGATCATCGCCAGCGAAGCCGCCGCGGTGCGCCTCGGCCTCACCCCCCTCGCGACGGTGCGCTCCTGGGCCTACGTGGGGGTGGACCCCGCCGATCAGCTCCTGATCGGGCCCGCCCTGGCCATGCCCAAGGCCCTGGCCCGCGCCGGGCTCACCCTCGCCGACATCGATCGGGTGGACCTGCACGAGGCCTTCGCGGCGGTGGTGTTGTGTGTGCAGAAGGCGCTCGCGAGCGACGCCTTCGCCCGGGAGCGGCTCGGGCTGGACCGAGCGGTGGGCACCGTCGACGACGCGCGGCTCAACGTGCACGGCGGCAGCCTGGCGCTGGGGCACCCCTTCGGCGCCACCGGCGTCCGGATGACGCTCACCATGGCCCGTGAGCTGCACCTCACCGGCGCGAAGACGGCGCTGTTGGGCCTCTGCGCGGCGGGGGGGTTGGGGGCGGCAGCGGTGTTGGAGAGGGTGTAGGGGAGGACGGGACCGCCGCCTGCTGGGCGCCGATCGCGCGGGTCAGGTCGAGCCGCCGGCCGGGTTCAGGTCCTCCGCGAGCGGCGCCAGCGGAAGTACCAATCGACCACGCCGTCGGCGACCTTGGAGGCGGTGTGAGGGTCCCCGTGGATGGTGACCTCGAGACGATCACCCATCATCTGGGTCGAGCACGTCAAGCCCGCCCGGTGCACGTGTACGCGCAGCGCGGGTAACAACCGAAACCGTGGGAAACGATCCGCGCCAATCAGGATGACTGTGCTCACCAGGACCTCCGAATGCGAATGCCCGGCGATCGCGTCGGCCGTCACCCGCAACCCGGAATTCCCTCTCCTTCGGTTGTGCAATCGAAGCCCAGGCGTATGATGCAAAGACGGTTTTGACCGAGCGCGGGAGGTTGGGATGGGCGTCTCCGTTCAAGTGGTGGATGCCCAGGCATGCCTGGACCGGGATCTCTTCGCCGAGGAATTCGCGGACCGGCTGACAGGTCCGCTCGTGGTCTCTGCCATCCAGCGCGGGGAGGGAGACCACCGCACCCTCACGCTCTCCGCAATGAGGGGCGAAAGGCTGCTCTGGTCCGGAGAGATGCGCTTCGTTTCGGGTGAGTGCGCGGGAATCGCCACGAAGGCGGCCGACAAGGTCGTGGCCGGCCTTGCCAGCTGCCCCGAGTGCTTTCCAACCGAGCGTGGCGTTGTCCGAGAAGTGTCGTTGCCGCTGGTCGCAAGCCTCGGCGCCGGAGCACCGTGGGATGGTCGGTTGGGGCTCGGTGCGTCCTTCCTGGTCGACCCTGGTCCGTGCTGCCTGGTCGCCGGACTCGGCGCGGCGGTGAACACGCCCGTCGCGGTGGGCACCGAGGGTTGGGCCGAGATCGTCGAGGCGAACGCGCGGATCGGCTGGTCGAGTGTCGATGAGAGGCCGAGGGATCCGAGAGGTTGGCGCCCGTCCCTTGCCGGAGGGCTGGGCGGCGGGGCGGCGGTGGTCTGGGGCGGGAACCTAGCCGTGAACCGCGTGGCCCTCGCGCCCGTCGCCCACGTCTGGATCGGCGTGGGCGTCGCCCCGTGGCGTCGCGCACAGGTGACGTTCGGGCTCCGCGCGAATCTCGTCCGCCTGGACCTCGTCGCTGCCGGCAACGACGGAGCGGGGGGGGACCCCCACGTGGCCGAATCGTGGATCCGGGCCGAACTGGCATTCTGTCCCGTCCTCGTCGGGGACGACCGCGCGGAAAAGTGAAGGCGGCTCGAACGAGCGGCCATGGGAGGGAGCCGTGTACGCAAAACTCCAGGTTCCGGACAGCCCTCCGCCCCCCCTAGACGTTGGGGAGCTGTTCGATGCCCATGGCGGCTTCGTCCATCGCGTGGCCCAGCGCCTCGTCGGATCCGCTACCCTGGCGGACGACGTGGCACAGGAGGTCTTCCTCCTCGCGTTCCGCCGGCGCCACGAGGTCCTCGCGCAGACGGGCATCCGCACGTGGCTCTACCGAGCGACCCTGAACGTCGCGCGTCAGGGCTTCCGCACGGACCGTCGCTACACCGAGGCGCTGACACGCCTGGCGCGCGTCCCGAACGCCAACTCGGTGGACCCGGAGCGGATCCTCGATCGTGCGCAGAACGGCCGCCTCATTCGCGCCTGCATCGCCCGGCTGCCCGAGATCCACCGGGAGGTCTTCGTGCTCTTCGAACTGGAAGATCTCGACGGGACCGACATCGCCTCCATCCTGGAGATCCCCCTCAACACCGTCTGGAGTCGGTTGCGCCTGGCACGCGCCGCGTTCCGACAAGAATGGACTCAGCTGTCGGAGCACACCCCATGAACGAACTCCGCCGACTGCGCGACACGGACGCGTTCATTGGCGCTACCGGGTGCGATCTCGCGGACGAGGCGCTGGCGCTCGAGCCTGCCAACCTGTCGGCACTCAGGGCCCGAGTCCTTTCGAAGGCCGCCGCGGTGCCGCCGCGGGGGGGAGCGTGGAGGTGGTGGGTGGTGGGCGCGGGCGTGCTCGCTGCGGGCCTCCTCCTGGGGCGGGCCGGCACGCGCGCCCCGCAAGCTCCGGTCGTGGCCCTCACGCCGAGCAACGCGGCGGACGCGCCCCGCCCGGCGGGGGAGGTCGATCTCACCCCGGCGGCCACCGTCGGGATCGGCGCCGCCCTCGTGAGATCTCCGTCGCTTCCGGTTCCCAAACAGCCGAACAGGAGTCCCCAACCGGCAGATGTCCGGGCCGCGGCCCCCGATCTCCCCGCGGCCACCGGGGCGACGTCCCCCAGCCAGCCGGTCTCGTCCGCACCGCAGCCGTCTGACCGCCTCACCGGCGACCTCGCCGAGCAACACGCCGCCTTCGAGGCCGCCCAGGACGCACTCGCCGCCGGCGACGGCGCCGTGGCGCGCCAGAGGTACGACGCCTACCTCGGGCGCTGGCCCGGCGGGGCGTTTTCCCCCGAGGCGAGGCTCGGCGCGCTCTGGAGCGAGCTGGAGCAGGGCCACGCTGAGGAGGCCGAGTTGATGGCCGGATCCCTTGTGTCGGACCCGGCCTTTGCCCCTCGGCGCGACGAGATCCTCCTCCTTCGCGCGGGCGCCCTGATCACGCTGGGACGTTGTCAGGAGGCCCTCGCCATCGCGACGGAGCTCCCTGGCGGGGACGCCCGTCGCATCCGCCGGAGCTGCCGGTGATCGCGCTCCTCACCGCCTGCACGATTGAGGTGGACATCGGCGATGACTGCCGGCTCGTCGAGGTGAGCGAGGTCCTGACCGCGAACACCTACTCTCCGCTGCCAATCGTCGGCGACTCCGACTTCTTCGAGATCCACAACCGGGACGGGCAGAACGCGGTGAACCTGAAGGGGTACCGCTTCCACGGCAACCAGTCCCTCCAGCCGGAGTTCCTGGTCGACCAAGACTGTTGGATCGGGCCCGACGGGTATCAGCCGTTCCTCGCCACGACCTACGACGATGCGCCCGCCTCATGTCCCGATCCGCCCGCAACCCTCTTCGACTTCAACAACGACGGCGATTCCCTTTACGTCTGGGGCCCTTCCGGCCGGCTCTGCGAAGTCGTGGACATCCCCGATCAGCACTGGGACGTCCCGTGGCAGCGGAATCCCGACTTCCCCGACGAATGGTGCGACGCCTCTGAACCTTCACCGGGCGCGTTGAACAAGCCCTGCCTCTGCGATGTGAGCGATGGCTGTTGAACGCCTGACCCTTGTCCTGGTGGCCGCTGGCTGCGTAGGCGACGACTACAACTATCGCTACTGTGCAAACCGGAGTGTGGTGATCAACGAGGTGCTCGCGGCGGCGGTGAGCGACCACCTCGGACACGACTTCGTCGAGATCTTCAATGGCAGCGACGACGCGGTGCTGCTCGAGGACTGGGCCCTCTCCCGGAGGGAGAACCAGGCTGAGTACGTGATCCCCGCGAGCTACGTGGACACCAACGGGAAAGAACGCACGCCCACGGTGCTCCCCGGCCAGTGGCTGGCCATCGCTGCGCTTCCCTACATCCCCGCGGACGGCTCTCTCGCCACCGGTTTCGACCTCAATCGGGATGGGGATGGTCTCTGGCTCTACGCCGACAACTCCGCCCTCTGCGACGCCGTCGCGTACCCCGATCAGCACGCAGGCTTCTCCTGGGGACGTCCTTTCCCGGATGGTCGCCAGCCGGATGGAACGGACGAATGGTGCGTCCTGCAGGACATGACCGAAGGCCAGGCCAACGGGGCGTGCCTGGACCCCGACGGCGGCCTTCCATGAGCGCGTGGATCCTGTACCTGTCGGGCTGCGCAGGCTCCCCCGCGGAGTTCACAACGGACACGTCCTACGCCGGGTATCCCGAGGTGCTTGCGGTGAGCGCCGACTGCGAACCCGACGGCGACTTCGTCATCCGGGCGCGCACCGTCGGCTGGTCCGAGGCGGGGGTCATCCAGATCTGGGAAGGGTCAGACGTTTCGGGCACGCCGATCGTGAAGCACGACTTCCGGTCGATCGGATTTCGGGGGGATGAGTGGTGTGACTTCCTCGAAGGTCCGGCGCAGGGTGAGGACGCCAACCTCCCCGAGTGTCGTGGCGAATTCGAGTCTGGCTATACCGTGCTGCTCCGGGTCACCTACGAGAGTGGCTGCGCGGGGGAGCAGGCCATCGGGCCGGGAGCCGCCTCCGCGCTCGGTGGGGAGGTCACCGACCCTACTGGCCTCGACGACACCTGCCCCGCGCCCATGTCGGCCGACTGGATGGAAGCGGACCCGCCACCATCCCTCGATTCCGAGATCGTCTCGTTCGTCCCGCCCTGCGACGAGGCCCTCTGACCCCCGTGGGAGACGGAGCGTCAAGCGACCGAGGTGAGACGAAACCCCGGACGAGCGGCCATCAGAGACGGAGGTCGAGATGATCGTCCTGTTGCTCGCCTGCGCCGACGCCGACACGCCACCGGTCGAGGACCTCTCGGAAGGCGCCACCGGCCCCGCCCGGCTGTACCTCAATGAGCTGATGGCGGACGTCAATGCGGGGGGCGACTGGCTCGAGATCTACAACGCGGCGGCCGAGGGTGTGGACAT
>JAYVAS010000073.1:0-7999 GCA_043750895.1 Pseudomonadota bacterium | reverse complement strand
CTCGCCGCGGACGGGACGCCGATGGCCGAGCCCGTGGCTGCGCCGCTGGTGACCGGCACCGATGCACCCCAGGTGGCCGCGCCGACGGTCCTTCCCCGTCCCGTGGTCGAGCCGGTGCGCCCCGAGGTCCGAGCGCCGGTCCTCCCGCCCGACGTCGCCCCCGTACCCAAGCCCGAAGCGCCGACGGTCGCCACCGTCGCCCCGGCGCCGGAGTCGGCCACCACCGCGTCGGTGCGCCTCAGCAGCGACGCGCTGGAGAACTTCCTGGTCCCGACGGACCCGGCCGTCTCGATCGCCCGCCAGGGCAAGGGCGACCACGCCCTCACCGCCAAGCCCGGTGCGTACACCGTCGTGGCGCGCTTCGCCGAGGGCGAATCCCCCTACTTCATCGATCTGGTCCTCTCCGGGGGCGCGTCGTGCGAAGTCACCTGCAAGGAAGCGACGCGCTCCTGCACCACCGCCGGAAAGTGCGGCACACGATAGACACCGCAGGTGGCGGAGTCACCGTGCCTGTCCTGCTCCTGATCCTCGGATGTAGCCCGTCGTTCACGCCCAAGGACCCCGATCTCGGGCTGACCGACACGGACACCGACACCGACACCGACACCGACACCGACACGGACGGGGACACCGACGCGGACGGGGACACGGACGGCGACACCGACTCCGACGCGGACACCGATTCGGACACCGACACCGACACCGACCCGGTCGACGCGGACCGCGACGGCTACGACACCTCCGTCGATTGCGACGACGAAAACGCCGGCGTGCATCCCGGCGCCACCGAGTACTGGTACGACGGCGTGGACTCCGACTGCTCGGGGACCAGCGACTACGACCAGGACGGCGACGGCGTCGACGCCCCGCAGGGTGCGGGCGAAGACTGTGACGACACGGCGGCCGACGTCTACCCCGGGGCGCCCGACGCCTGGTACGACGGCGTGGACTCCGACTGCTCGGGCACCAGCGACTACGACCAGGACGGGGACGGAGAGAACGCCGCCGGCTACGGCTTCGGCGACGACTGCGACGACACCGACCCCGCGGTGAACAGCGCCGGCACCGAGGTGCTCGGGGACGGCCTCGACTCGGACTGCTCGGGAGACGGCGACCTGGGCGCCTGGACCACCGTAGACCTCTTCAGCGGCTCCGGCGTGCAGGGTCCGCGGTTCGGCGAGGACAGCGCCTACGTCTACATGGCGTGGATCGCCGACACCATGACCTACGGGAGCGTGATCCAGACCGCGGGGGCCGCGGCCTACTTCTCGGCCTCCGACGTCCACGGCGGCCCCATCTACGACGAGGCGTGGGCGTCCGGCAGCGGGTACAGCTTCCTCACCGGGATGGACTTCTGGGCGGACGACGACTACCACGCCTGGGCCACCGGAATGACCGACGGCACCGACCGCAGCCTGGTCACCACCGTGACCAACGTCGTCGCCGGTCGCACCGCATCCCTTCAGCTCTCCCGAACCACGTCCGCCACCTTCGACGACGTCGAGCTGGTGGTCGACTCGGCGGGGGACCTCCAGGTGGTCGGGTGCGACTCCGGGAGCGGCATCCTCTCGTGGATGCACGGGACCCCGGCCGAGATCTACAGCGGCACCGGCGTGGGCGACGACACCTCCAGCGCGACCTCCGACGCCTGCATCGCGTGGCCGGCGGCCACCAGCGTCTACGCCAGCGTGCGCAGCAGCCGGAACTGGCGCGCCTACACCTACTCGGACAGCGCCGGCCTCGCCTACGCCGGCACCGATCCCACCCACGACACCTACGACTTCGACGCCCTCACCGAGGATGGCCGCGAGGTGCTCGTCTGGGCGGACGGGTCGAACGGGCTGACCGTCAGCGACGCCGGCGTCGAGGAGCCGATCAACGACGCGACCGGCACCCAGCTGTCCGTGACCGAGGACAGCGCCGGCACGCTCTACGTGGCGTCCACCGACGAGGCGGGTTCGGTCTGGCTCTCGTACGGGGACGTCGCCTCGGGCTTCACCACCATCTCCCTCGACCCCGGACTGGGCGGGAGCAGCGCGGTCGCGGTGCACGCCAGCGCCGCCGATCAGCTGCTGATCGCGGTCCGCTACGGGGACTCGATGGCGTGGATGTCGCTGAACCTGTGAGCCACGGCGGGCCGCGTCCGCCCGCGCCGTGCGGACGACGCGGGCTGCACGGCGTCAAGCCGGCGGTGGGTCCCGGAACGCGTACAGGTCCGGAAGGCGGCAGCCGGGGCAGTCCCCCTGCACGTGCGGCCCACCCGGCAGGGGGGCGGTCACCAGGCGCAGGTCGGCCCCGAGCACGAGGAGGGTGGCGTCGGGCACGAGCTCCCAGCGATCCTCGTCCCCAATGCGCTCGCTGGCGACCAGCAGGTGATTGACCCGGCCCTCGGGCCGGGTGGCCTCGAGGCAGATCCGGTCCGGCCAGGGGCAGGTCTGAGCGTCCACGCAGCGCACCTTCTGGGAGGCCATGTACAGGTCCCGCCCGAAACGCTGGGCGCAGAAGACCGATCCGTTGGTGAGGATGAAGTTCACCACGGGGGGCTCGGCCCCGACGGCCTCGGCGTGCGCGCGCAGCCGGACGTGGGCGTCGCGGAGCGCTTCCGTCAGCAGCCCGACGTCGGGGTCCCGGAGCCCGAGCGGGTCGAGGCCCGCGCGTGCGAGGCAGCCGAGCAGCCAGAAGAAGAAGGTCTCGCTGTCGGTCGTCCCGAGCACGCGGGAGGCGAGCTCGGCGGGCATCTCGGCCACCAGGCGGGGCCCGATGCGGTCGAAGGAGAAGAGGGTCCCGTTGTGGGCGCACACCCACCGTCCGTGCCGAAAGGGGTGCACGTTGAAGGGCGAGAGGTCGCCGACGGTGGCGCGGCGGACGTGGACCACCATGGCGTGAGAGGCGAGGCTCTCGCTGGCGCGGAGGAAGCTGGGCGAGCCGGCTGCGCCGTTCTCGCTCTTGATCAGGTACGGCTCTCCGTGGTGGAAGTACGCGAGCCCCCACCCGTCGGGGTGCGCCGTCGCCTGCTGCCAGAGCGCATTCTCCGCCACGACCAGCGAACGATGCGCCCGGGAGAGGACTGCGCTCCGAAATCCGAAGAGACGGCACATGTGCACCTCCCCTCTATTCGGTTCGGGGCGGTGGTAGTGGAGCGGGATAGGCTCAGAGAGAGAGGTTCCGCGTGTTCGACATGAGCATGGGCGAGATGCTTGTCATCGGCGTGCTCGTGCTGGTGTTCTTCCAGCCCGAACAGCTGCCCGACGTCATGCGTCAGGCAGGCCGGCTCTACGGCAAGCTGCGCGGCGCGAGCGACGATCTGCGGCGCACCTTCAACGCCGAGGTGGCGCGCGTCGACTCGGATCGGCGGCGGGAGGAGCTGCAGCGCCGTCGGGACGAGCTCGCCCGCCGTCGGGTGCAGCCGGCGCCGGATGCGGTACCCCGGCCGCAGGACATCCCCGCCCCGGTGCCGGGCGCCGTCGACCCCGCTGTCGCCAATGCCCCTGTCGTGTCACCCCCGCTCGACCCGCCCGAAGCCGCCAAGACATGACCGATCCCGCGCTCGATCCGGTCGAGACCTACCGGATGCCCATCATCGAGCACCTCCGGGAGCTCCGCGACCGACTCATCCGGTGCCTCTGGGCGCTCGGGCTCTCGGCGATCGTCGGCTTCGCGGTCTCCGACCCGGTCTTCGCCTTCCTCTCGAAGCCGATGTCGGACGCCCTGCTCGCCTCCAACAGCGGGACCCTCGCGGTCATGGAGGCCACCGAAGGCTTCGTGGTCCAGATGAAGGTGGCCGGCCTCGTGGCCCTCTTCCTGTCCCTGCCGGTGCTCTTCTGGCAGGTCTGGGGCTTCGTGGCGCCGGGCCTCTACGACACAGAGCGCCGCTGGGTGGGGCCGCTGGTCGCGGCATCCACGGTGTTGTTCCTCCTGGGCGCGACGTTCTGCTACTTCGCGGTGTTCGGCTTCGGCTTTCCCCTCTTCCTCCAGATGAACGGCCCCAACATCACCGCCGTGCTGTCGATCAACAGCTACCTGAGCTTCGCGATCACGCTGCTGGTCGCGTTCGGGGTCGCCTTCCAGCTCCCGGTGGTGATCTTCTTCCTCGCCCGTCTCGGGGTCATCAATCACATCGACATGATCAAGGGCTTCCGCTACAGCGTCGTCGCCATCGCGATCGTCGCGGCGGTCCTCACGCCTCCGGACGTGATCTCGATGTCGCTGATGGGCGGGCCCCTGCTCCTGCTCTACGGCCTGGGGATCATCGTCGCGTGGGCCTCCACCACCAAGCCGGTGACTTAGCCGCTCCATGCCGTCTCTCCTCGACCAGTTCGGGCCCTTCAGCTTCGACGCCGCCCTCACCGCCGCCGCCCTCGACGGCGAGTCGGGTACGGTGGTGGCGGGAGATTCCGCGGGTGGCGTCGCCGTGTGGCGCGGCGGCGAGAGCAGCCCCGGTCTCCGGCTGAACCTCGGTCCGGCCCGCGTCGGCGCGGTGGCGGTGCTGCGGGGCGGGGTGCTGGTGGCCGCGGGCGACGACGACGGCACCGTCGCGGTCTTCGACGCCGCGAGCGGCGAAGAGGTGTTCCGGGAGACGCGGGAGCTGCCGCAGGGGCGCCTCCGGGCGATGCACGGGCTCTCCCTCTCCCCCGAGGGCGCGCGCCTCGCGGCGGTGGCCGCCGACGGCCTGATCCGCCTGTGGGACATCGAGCGGAACGAACGCGAGGTGGCCTGGCAGGGCTTCGGGGGCCACTCGGTCGAGTTCGACAGCCGCGGGACCCGCATCCTCACCTTGGACACCGACGGGCAGCCCCGTCTCATCGACCTCGCGTCGCGCCAGGCGGTGCCGATGGACCGCCTGCAGATGACGGTCGACCGGGCGGTGTTCTCCCGCGACGGCACCCAGGTCATCGCCGCGGGCGCCGCCGGTCTCGCCATCCTGCGCGTCGTGGACGGCGGCATCGTCAACAGCGTCGCGGCCCGCGGCGGCAGCGGCCTGGTCGCCTTGCTGACCTCCCCCGATGGCACCCAGGTGGCGGCGGTGAGCCCCCGCTCGGTGCACGTCTTCTCCGTCCCGTCGCTCGCTCCCGCCGGCACGTGGCGGCACGGCGCGCCCGAGCCCGGCGCGGCGATCTGGGGCCCCACCGGGGTGCGGGTGGGCGGAGTGGATGGGATCTTCCACGACCGGGACGTCGATGCGGCGGGTCCGGTCCGGGCGGTGAGCGGCTTCGGGGACCGGCGGATCGCGCTTCACTCCGACGTCATCGCCGCGTGGCGGGGGGACCATCGGGACGCCGCGTGGCCCATCCCGGCCGCGGTCGACGTGGTCATGGACCGCGACGGCAAGACCCTCGCCCTCACCACCGAAGACGACGCCCTGCTGGTCCTCAACGCCCGCACCGGCGAGAGCGTGCTCAACGCGGGCCGGGTCGAGCGCGGCACGGTGTCGGTGGGCGGGAGCCTCGTCGCCGCGATGCGGCCCGGCTCGGGCGCCCGTTACTGGGACCTCGCCAACAACCGCCAACAGGACATCCCCGGCGCCCGTGGGGTCGCCGTCTCGCTGGGCGGCACCTGGGTGGCGATCGTGAACGCCAACGGACGGGTGCGCGTCATCGACCCCGTCACCGGCGCCCCGGTCGTGCCCGACCCCTCCCCGCCCGGCGACGCCCCGGTCCGTCTCATCGGCTTCGTGAACCGCCGCCCCGACCTGCTGCTCGTGGACGCCGAGGCGATCCTCACCTGGTACGACCTCGCCGCCTCGGTGCGCGACGGCACGGCAGCGGTCGGTCGCGACGTGCTGCAGTTCTCCACCGCGCCGGACCGGGTGTGGGGCATCACCGGCGGTCGCTACGCCGCGGTGCGCCTCCCCGAGGGCGACAGCTGCTCGCTGGTCTTCGCCGACCTCTCCGGTCAGTCGGTGGTGGCCGAGGTCTCCGGGCTCCACCCCCTCGCGGTGGTGGACCCCGAGAGCGGACTGATCCTCGAGCCGGCGCGCGGCGCCGCCATCCTGGAGCGGGACATGAACGGCACCGAACGTCGGGTCATGCGCGCCCTCCCCTCCGGGGAGTGGGTGTGCTTCGGGCCGCTCGGCATCTTGAGCGCAAGCCCGGGTGCGGCCGAGCGACTGCAGTAGGCCGCGGGAGCGCCCGACCGCCAGGCGGCGGAAGGGGGTCGGTCAGCTCCCGTACTTGACCGAGCAGCCGTAGGCCTTCTTGGTCGGGGTCGCCACCGGGCGTCCCGCCGCGAGATCGGTCAGCGCCGCGTCGACGTAGTTGACCGGGGCGCCGCTCTCGACCGTCCCCAGCGGCGCGTTGTCGAGCGCGCCCGCGTACACCAGCGTGCCCTTCGGGTCGACGACGTAGAGCTGCGGGGTGTTGGTGGCGCCGTAGGCCTTGCCCACCGTGCCGGTCGCGTCGAGCAGCACCGGGTAGGTCATGCCGTACTCGGTCCGGGCGCTCACGTTCCGCGCCTTGTCGGCGCCCTGCTTCCCGGGCGCGCCGGAGTTCACGGCCAGCCAGACCACGCCGCTGTCCATCACCCGCTTGGGCTGTGTGGCCAGGGGCCCGCTGCTCCCGTGGGTGTAGACGACGAAGGGGCAGTCGGGGTTGAACCACTCCAGGACGACGGTCTTGCCCGCGTACTGGGCGAGCGAGACGGTGGCGCCGTCGGTGGCGGGGAGGCTGAAGGCGGGTGCGGGCTGGCCGACCGTGGCCGGGGCGGCGAGGGCGACTGAGACGAGCAGGCTGAACATGGGAGGCTCCGGGTCAAGGACAGGTGGGGTGGGCACGCGCGGCGGCGAGGTCGACCCGCCAGCTCACGGAAGGGTCCCCCGGCTCGGTGAACACGAGGGCCGCGGCGGCGTCGGGGGGAAGGGTGGCCGACCAGGCGGCGCCGTCGTGCAGCAAGGGCACGCCCAGGGCCTCGTAGGCGGTGTCCGGGTAGACCGAAAGGGTCGGCGGCAGGCACACCCGAAGCGCCCCCTCCGCAGAGAAGGCCGCGGGAGCGACCACCGGCAGCGGTACGGGGCGCACGGGGGAGGCGCGGGCCCGCCCCACCCGCACCGATCGGCGGACCATGGCGGACCCGGGCACACACACGTCCTTGCACGCCAGCCAGCTCGTCTCGACCGCCAGGTCGAGCGTGCCCGCAGGGGGCGCGGTGACCGACCAGACGGCGGTGCCGTTGGGTGCGTAGACGAAGCTGTGGATGTCGCCCGCGCCGACGTGGTGGGTCGGGGCGGTCCAGCGCGGCGCCGCGTGGGGCGCCCCCGTCAGGGTGGCCCGCGTCGGGAGTCCGGTCTGGCCCGGGTTCTCGGCCCAGTACAAATGCCAGCCGCGCGGGGCGCGGAGACGCAGGACCACGTCGAACGCCGCGTCGGGCGCCACCTGGGCAGGCGCCTCGACCTGCACGTGGACGATGGGGGGGGCCATCCGACTCCGCTAACGTACGAATCCGGCCGCGCCGGACCGCCCCGCGAAGGGGGGCGAAATGTGACACCGGCGCCCGGCGCCTTCCCGCCCGGAGCCGGCCGCTACCGGGGCACGGGGGTCCCGCCGGGGCCGCGCGCGTCGTCGTCATTGCCGCGCTCCGGGGGCGCCTCGGGGTCGAGCCCGAGGAGGCGACCCAGCCGGGCGAAGATGCCGTTCTCCCGGGGCGCGAACAGCGGCAACGCCGAGCAGTCCGGCTCGGGCACGTGCCCCGCCGAGTAGTACTCGGTCCGGGTGCCGTCGCAGCGCGGGCAGGGCGGAAGGTCCGTCTCCTCACACACTTCGGCGGCCACCACCCCGGCGGGTGGGGAGCGGTGGGGATCGACTTTGGAGAGCCCGGTGCCCGCGACGAAGCGCGCCCAGACCGGCAAGGCCGCCTTCGAGCCGGTGATGCCGATGGGCTCGTTCTGATCGAAGCCCACCCACACCACCACCGCGTAGCCGCCCACGGTGCCCGCGAACCAGCCGTCCTTGTAGCCGTTGGTGGTGCCGCTCTTGCCCCGCGCCCCCGGTCCCACGCCGTACTTCGC
>JAYVAS010000072.1:0-5083 GCA_043750895.1 Pseudomonadota bacterium | reverse complement strand
AGATCCACGTCCCCGACCCAGGCCAGGCTCGAACCAAAGCGTGCCCCCTCCTCGGGGTGGAGCACCTCCGTTGCCGGGGACGCATGCACCGCGCTCAACGGTCCCCGGAAGAGGTACACCGCACCCGCGTGGTCGTTGGCGCCCGGGGCCCCGATCAGCAGGTCGTCCCAGCCGTCGCCGTCGACGTCCTCCACCGCCACGGCGCGCCCCAGCTCGTCTCCCGGAAGTCCGACCAGTACCCGGTCCTCCGCCAGGGCCGTGGACCCGCCCGACCGATGGACGTAGACCGCACCCGCATCGGCCCCACCCGCGTCGTCGTAGGGCGCCCCGACCACCAGGTCCTGCACGCCGTCACCGTCCAGGTCGCCCACCGCGAGGCCTCGGCCCGTCTCGGACCCGAGGGCCACGGCGGGAGGGCAGCGCGGCGCAGCGGGGTCGTCGCAGCGACCGCGCAGGGTCCGCGTGGCGAGGGCCACCGCCGCTCCGGACGCGGCGCCACCCGGCAGGAGCCGAATCCGCCCTGCGTCGTGCACGCCGTACTCGGCCACCGCCACCTCGGCGGCGCTGCCCGGCGCCGCCCGGACCAGGAGGTTCTTCCCGAACGAACCGCGCGGCCGCACCCCCCACCACTCCACCGCCGGCACCTGAACGCCCGCGGCCATGGGGCCGAAGGCCACCCACACGCTCCCTTCGGCCTCCGCGCCCGCGTAGGGGGCGCCGACGACGAGGTCGTCCGCGCCGTCCGCGTCCACGTCTCCCGCGGCGAGCACGAACCCGAAGTTCCCGCGCGCATCGAGCCCGAACAGCCGCGCGTGATCGGCGTGCTCGACCCCGACCTCCACGCGCTCCCCCTCGCCGTACGGCGCCGACACCCGCTCCGGATGGCCGCGGAACAGGTGCACCACCCCGCCGACCGCCTCTCCCGAGCACCCCACCCCGATGTCGTCCGCGCCATCGTCGTCCAGATCCGCGCCGCCGACGAGGCCGGTTCCGCACCAGGCGCGGGCGTCCTCACCATGGAAGATCACGTCGGCGTCCGCGAGGTCGTAGCTTCCCTGCAGGCGGCATCCGGAGACGCCGCCACCACGCGGATCCGGCCGACCGTCGTTGCACGCCACCACGCCCGCCTCGACGGTCGGTACCGGTTCCGACCCGAGGCCGGCGCCGCGGGGGGCACCGGGCGGAGCGGGAGTTTCGGCGAGGCCGCAGGCCAGAAGGAACGGGAGCAGGGACAACGGGACTCCAAGGTCACCGGAGGCCTTTGCACGGCCCGTGCCAGCGTTCCCTCGCCGAGGCACGCGCGGCCGATCCAAGGGAAACCTGGATTCTCCCGACGTCACCGGGCCAGGTGACGGAAGTCGGGGCTGACAGCTGTCAGACGTCCGTCAGACGTCCGTCACCCCGTCGTACGGACGGGCCTAGAGCGTCCGCGCCCCGCGGCTCATCCGCTCCAACGCGTCCCGCGCGCGCACGGCGTCGGGGTGGTCTCCCTTGGCGGCCTGCTCGAAGCAGCGCACCGCGTCACCGCGGCGGCCCGTGACCCGGTAGAGCACCCCGAGGTGGAACAGGGCGGACACGTCGTCGGGCTTCATGGTCAGCGCTTCGAGGTACTTCGCCTCGGCACCGTCCACCTCCCCCGCCTCGAACAGGTCCATGCCCTCTCGGACCCGTTCGTCGGCCTCGTGCACCAGCTCCACGTTGATGAAGGCCTTCACGCCCAGGTTCATCAACAGCAGTTGGAGTGGGCCCGTCAGCGCCAGCGAGATGCCCTCGGCCGCGACCAGGGCGGCGAGCGGGATGTCGGGCATCAACGCCTTGCCCTTGTAGGTGAAGCGGACCTTGGTGTAGCGGCCCTCCGCCAGGAGCTTCCGCGCCCGCTCCCGCAGCTCGCGCAGGGAATCGTCGATCTTCTCAGGATCGATCTGCCACTTCCAGTTGTCCGCCGCCATCGTACACTCCTACAGCAGGGAGAGCCCGCCGTCCACCGTGATGACCTGCCCGGTGATCCACCGGGAGCGAGGATCGACCAGCAGCGCGACGGCCGCGGCGATGTCTTCCGGCATGGCCACCCGCCCGAGGGGGGTGTGTTTCTCGGCCATGGAAAGCATCTCCTCACCTTGGGGCAGGTAGCGCAACGAATCGGTGCGCACGAGCCCGCCACAGATGGTGTTCACGCGGACGCGCGGGGCAAGCTCCACCGCCAATTGACGGGTGAGCGCCTCGAGCCCGCCCTTCGCCGCTCCCATCGCCGCGTACCCGGGGATGTACTGGCGGCTTCCCATGCTCGAGAGGCCGATCACCGAGGCACCCTCCGCGAAGGAGCACAGCCGCGTCAGCAGCCAGAACGGCCGCAGCGAGCTCTCCATCGTGAGGTCCCACTGACTGGTGCGGATCTTCTGGAACGGCTTGAGCACGCCGATCGCGGCATTGTGGATGAGCACGTCCACCCGGTCGAAGACCTCGGCCAGACGCGCGAGGTCCCCTTCGTTCCGGACGTCGCCCTGGACGAGGATCGGCTCCCCGCCGCGCGCCCGCACGTCGACGGCCACCGCCTCCGCGGCCTCCTGGTTGACCAGATAGTTGAGGGCGATGCGCGCCCCGGGGGCGAGCTCCCTGGCAATCGCGGCGCCGATCCCGCGGGATGCACCGGTGATGACGACGTTCATGGGGCCCCGCTATCCGGCTGGCGGACCGGCCGGGGCGCGTCGGCCCGGGAGGCGACGGAGGATCGGTCCCAGCGCCTCCCGCAGGTCCGGCAGTCGGACCACCCAGCCCGCAGCGAGGAACACCGCGCCGCCCAGGCCTCCGAGCACGACCAGGCGCCAGGCGGCGTCGAGGCGGGTGTACCGCGGGGGCGGAAGCAGTCCGCGCACGAGGAGGGTCACCACGATGGCGAGGACCGTGATTCCGACGAGCTTGGGGAGCAGATCGCCGTAGCCGGCGGTGCCCCCGGAACCGCGCCGCAAGGCCACCTGCAGGGCGACCACCGACGCCGTCACCGCCAGCGACGACGCGGCCGCCAGCCCGGGTGGCCCGAAGGTGTCGCCGAGGAGCCCGTAGACCGGCCAGAACAGGACCATGATGACCAGGCCCAACCGCGCCGGGACCCACCCCTTGCCCTGGGCGTAGAACGCCCGGGAGAGCAGGATCTGCGCGCTCCACGGCCCGAGCGCGGCCGCGAAGACCAGCAAACACAGGCCCAGCTCCTCCATGCGCTCCGGCGCGATCCGCGCCGGCCCATACACCAGCGTGCCGATCTCGGGCGCCGCCACCGACACCCCCACCTGAGAGAGCAGCGCCAGCACCAGCACCCGGCGCGTCGCGAGCGTGCTCGAGGCATAGAGCTCGGCGAGCTTTCCCTCGTTCGCGAGGCGGGTGAGCGCCGGGTACGTGGCGAAGCCCACCGCCGACCCGAAGATGCCCATCGGCGCCTTCATCAGGGTCTTCGCGTAGCCGAGGATGGCGACGCTCCCGTCGGTCATGGCGCTCGCGAAGTGGGTGAGCCAGGTGTCGTCGAGCACCAGCATCGAACCGCCCAGCATCACCGCGACGAAGCGCACCGCCGTGACCCGGAGATCAGCGTCGCGCAGGTCGATCGACGGCGTCCACCGCAGACCGGCGCGGATGGTGAACACCAGGGGAAGCAGGAACGGCCCGACGAACGCGCCCACCAACACCCCCCAGGCGAATCCCTCGGCGGAGCCGCCGATGACGCCTCCGAGGATGACGCACACGGTGTAGAGCAAGGGCGCGACGGCGGGGATCGTGTGCTGCTCCCGCGCGAGCAGGGAGGCCGACAACAGGGCGCCCAGGATGTGGAAGAGCTGCCCCGGGAGCACGATCCGCGTCAGGTGGGCGAGGAGCGCGAGCTGCGGTTCGTCGAAGCCCGGGGCCAGGCGGCCGACCAGCCAGGGCGTGGTGATCCAGAACCCCGCGCCGACGACGACCAACACCACCCCCAACACGTTGAGGAGGTTGTTCAACGAACGCGAGGCCCGCTCCTCCTCGTTCCGCGCCAGGTAGGCGGTGAAGATGGGGATGAACACCACCGAGAGGGTGCCCCCGGCGAGCAGCGTGCTGAACCAGTCCGGGATCCGGAACGCCGCGGTGTAGGCGTCCGCCTCCGGCGAAACCCCGAGCACGTGGCCCAACACCGAATCCCGGACCAGGCCGATCAGCCGGGAGAGGAGCGTGGTTCCGGCCCACAGCAGGCTCACCAGCGCGACGCGGCTCTTCATCCGGGCTCCGTTGTGCTGGGCAGCGCGCCGCCATAAGGGGCGGCCCGGAGTGGAATTGCCATGATGTACATCATCCTGCTGGAGCTGAACGGAAAGGGCGCCGAAGAGTACGGCGACCTCGAGCGCGCGATCAAGGCGCTCGGCAACTGGTCGAACCGCGTACGCGGGTCGTGGATCGTCGAGTCACGGTTCAGCGCGGCCCAGATCCGGGACCTGCTCAAGCCCCACATCGTGTCCGGCAAGGACCGCGTCTTCGTCTCGCGGTTCACGCGCAACTGGGCCGGCAGCGGCATGGGCGAGGGGTTCCCCGAGTGGATGAACCGCCGCCAGTTCGACGCGCCGGCCAAGTAGGCCCCGACGCTGGCCGGGGGCCTGCTCCTCATGGTTCCCGGCCCACCACCAGCACCGTGACGCCGGTACCGTCGTCGAAGTGGCGGCGTTCGATCAGCCGCCCGGCGAACGGCGCCGCCGCGTACTCAAGCCCCTCGGGCCCGTACAAGGCTTCGTCGATGATCACGAAGCCGAGGCCGGCATCGACCAGCGCGCTGGCGGCGGTGGCCCGGCGCGCCGGCTCCTGCGTGGCCGAGGGCGGGATGGGCGCGCCGACCATGCCTGGATTGGCCAGGTCGTCGAGGTCGTGGAGCAGGCGTCCCAGCGACTCGCCGTAGCCGTACCGCGCCGTCACGGTCCGCATGCCCTGGGGCGCGTAGGCCGTGGCCCGCCCGGTGGCGATCTGCAGGAAGACCTGATCGGCGCTGGCCAGATCCCTGGACAGAGACGCGAACACCGGGAGGTCGTCCCGCATGTGGCTGGTCTTGGCGGCACGGACTCGCGGCAGGGCAAGG
>JAYVAS010000071.1:0-15661 GCA_043750895.1 Pseudomonadota bacterium | reverse complement strand
CACGACCACCGCCGCCGCCGCCGCCGTACCCGCCGCCACCGCCGCGGGAACCGCCGCCGCCGCCGAAGCCGCCGCCGCCGCCGCCGAAGCCACCGCTACGGGGGGGCTTCTCGGAAGCCTCGTTGACCTTGATGTTGCGGCCGTCGAGGTTGCTGCCGTCCATCGCCGAGATCGCGGCCGAGCCGGCCTCTGCGGTGCCGAACGTCACGAACCCGAACCCGCGGGAGCGACCGGTCTCGCGGTCGGTGATCACCTTCGCGTCCGTCACTTCGCCGAAGCGCTCAAAGGCCTGACGCAGGCCATCATCCGTCGTATTCCAAGAAAGACCACCAACAAACAGCTTCTTCGACATGATTTTCCAGAGTTCCTTGGATGGGCCGCGCTCCGGCTTCATCCCACTGAGCTTCGGGCGGAGACGCCCACAAACGCCCGCCGGCCCCATGGTCGGCAGGTTCCCACGGGCTCTTTCGAATCGCCTTCCCCGAACCGGAGAACCGGACTTGGTCGAGGCGCGTCGGACGAATCCGGGGGACGGCCACGATTATTCCGGTCGAACCCGAAGAGCAAGGGGGTTCATGCGGGAAGATCAAAGTGGATGGCCGGGCGGCCCGGCGTGGCATGCTAAGGTGCGGCGCATGAAGCTGGCGGACGAGGAGATCACCGAGCTCGCGGCGTTCTGTGCGCGGCGGTTCCCGGGCCAGACCGAGCAGGCGCAGCTCACCGCTGCTGCGCACGTGGCCTACCTTCCGGACCCCGACCCCGTGTTGGCCTGGACCGACATCCTGCGTTCGGCGCAGGCGGCTGGGGCGCTCCCGCTGCTCGCGCGCGCCCTGGCCCGCTCGGCGCCCGCCGACCGAAACCTGCAGGAAGCGTGTGCGGTGCTGGTGGCCGGATCGCCGCGCCCGAGCCGGTGGGGCGCGGTGGCGGCGGGAATGACCGTGCTGTTGGCGCTCGGGCTCGGGTTGGGGTGGTGGTGGGGCGAGGCGACCGCTCCGCGGGTCGCGGCCACGTCCGCCCCGGTGACGCCGACCGTCGCGGCGATCGCCGCTGCGCCGGCTCCCGCTTCCGCGTCTCCAACCGTGTCCGGCACACCTCCGGCCGCCCCGTCCGCGTCCCCTCTGGCCGCCCCCCCTCCGGCTGCCGCCTCCGCGGTGGCGGCGCCCACCGCCGCGATCACCACGCCGTCCGCGTCCGCCCCCTGCGCGTCGCTCGGCGGGCCCATCGTCGGCTACTGGTATGCGGGCGCGCGCGCGCCGGGCGCCCAGGGGGACGTCATCACCCTGGACCGCGATGCACGCGTGCGCGCGGACTACCCCCGCGCCGAGAACGGCCACAACGCGCGTGCCGCCGAGCGCTGCGTGCTCTCCCGGGGGATGCGCGTCCGGCTGAACCACGCGCCGATCGACGCCTCGACCGGCCACTACTGGGTGCCCTACGGGCCGGCCGACCACGTCGAGTGAGCGCCGGGGCCGAGCCCTCCCTACAACTGGAACCGCTCTCCCTCCCACGCCACGGCGGCGCCGGCGTCTCGGACCGCCGCCGCCTGCGTCGAGTCGGGGTCCAGCAGGGGGTTGGTGTGGTTGAGGTGGGTGAAGCGGACCCGGGCGCGCGTCGCCGCCGGAAGCGCCCCCAGCAGGGCGAGCGTCTCCCGTACCCGCGGGTGCGGCATCTCGGACATGTCCCGGGCGAGCTCGCCGTCTGCCCAGAAGGTGCCGTCGATCCAGGCGGCGTCCACGTCGCTGAGCAGGCGCGCGAGGGTGGGGCCGGTGGCGGGCCAGTGGTCGATGTCGGGCAGGTGGAGCACCCGGCGGTGCGGGCCCTCCACGATCCACCCGACGGTCTCGCTGTACTCGTCCCGGTGCGGCACCTCGATCGCGCGGACGCTCAGTCGGGGGGCCAGGGTGACGGCCGGGCCCTCCACGAGGGTGATGTTCCCCAGCTCCACCAGCTGCCGCCACGGTCCGTTGGCGCGTAAAAATCCGCCCATCCGGGGCATGACGTACACGGGCACCGCCCGCGCCCCCATGGCCTCGCGACCCAGCCAGACCAGCCCGGTGTAGTGCCCGATGTGCGCGTGGGTGAGGAGCACCCCATCCACCGCGGCGGCGCCTGCCACTTGGTGGGCGTCGAGGCGCGCCAGCTGGGCCGGCAGGGCGGGCGTGGCGTCGATGATCCAGCGCTGCGACGTCGCCGGATTCACGATGGCGAGGCACGCGGGGAGGTGCGCGACCGCGCCCCGGGGGCCGACGCAGCAGGGGAGGCGACACCCGGGTTGGGGGTGGCCTCCATCCTGGGCCACCCCGAGGACGACGACGTAGGGGCTCATCACCCGGTTCTAAGTCGTCCGGGCGCACCTCGGCGTCGCCTTGCCGACGCCTTCCGGACATCCCGAGACATCTTCGGGTGGCGCGGCTGCGCGCGGTTGGGCACGATGGGGTCGAGGAACGCCCGTGCTCGCCCTTCACCCGCTACTCACCCTCCTCGCGTGTCCCCGGCCGACGACGGAAAGCCCACCCGCCCCGTCCTCGACGACACCGGGACCACCGACACCGACACCACCGACACCGCGACCGACCCGCTCGTGGAGACGGACGTGTTCGCCGACGCCGAGATCGGCGTCCACCCCGCGGTGCGCACCATGCTCAACGTCCGCTGGAGCCAGCGCGCCGACGCCGAGGTGTGGTTGAGCTGGGACTTCGAGGGCGTGCCGCGGGAGTCGCCCCGTCGTGCGCTCGGGCGCGGCACCCAGTTCGAGGTCGTGCTCGGCCTCCCCGCCGACACCGAGGTCGACGTGTGGCTGCACGCCCAGGTGGGCGACGAGGTCGTGGCGCGGGATCTGGGTCCGATCAGCACCGGCCCCCTCCCGGACGTGTTGATCACCCCCACGCTGAATCTCCGGGACGCGGCCGGCATGCGGCCCGAGCCGTGGTTGCTCACCAGCGTGAACGTCGGGTCCACCAACTTCTACGGGCCGTGCTTCGTGGTGATCGTGGACGACCAGGCGCGCATCGTCTGGTACGCCGGGGTCACCGACTCACGGCTCACGATGTTCCCCAAGGTGTCCCGGTGGGGCGGCTACCTCACCTGGGACGCCACCTCCTACTACGCCTTCGGCACCACCCCGAGCGTCACGCGGTCCACCCTCGATCTCAAGCAGCGGGAGGAGGTCGTCGTCGCCGGCATGGGCCTCACCTACGACGAGCTCGAGGACGGCGCGTTCCTCTTCGACGAGAACGAGGACGGCTACCGCTACCACCTGACCCGCCAGGACCCCGACGGCACCCGGACCCGACTCTGGGAGTGCTACCCGTGGATGGAGACCTGGAACACCGGGTACTGGGGCTGCGCGGCCAACACGGTCTTGTGGGACGACACCCGCCAGACCGTGCTCTGGTCGATGTTCCAGACGTCCACGGTGGTCGAGATCGATCCGGACACGGGGGAGATCGTGCGGGAGTTCGGCCAGTACCCGGGCGGGTACGCCTTCGATCCCGAGACGTCCATGTTCGCGTTGCAGCACTACCCGAACTGGACGGGGGACGGCACGCTCATCGTCTCCACCCACGTGCCCGACCAACCCGGCGTGCAGATGGCGCGCGAGTTCGAGGTGGACGACTCCACCAACACCCTGCGCGAGGTGTGGAGTTACACCCCCGAGGCCGGCTACTACGCCGACTACGCGGGGCAAGTCCAGAAGCTGCCCTCGGGCAACGTGCTCTGGCAGTTCGGCACCGCGGGCATCGTCCAGGAGGTCACCCCGGCGGGCGAGGTCGTCTGGGAGATGTCCTACCAGGACCGACTACTCGGAAACGTCACCCCCATCGCCGATCTGTACGCGTTGAACGCCGGCTGGTAGGCGGCGCGGAGGCGGGTGCGAGGCGTTTCGGTGCAAGCGGGCCTCGGTTCCGAGAGGGGTGGCTACACCGGGGTCATGCGGATGTGGATCGCGTGTCTCGCCTGGCTGTGCACCGTGCTCGGGCACGACGCAGCGCGGGAGGTGTTCGTCGGCTGGGGGGCGCTGGCGGGGAAGGACGCGTTGATCGTCGCGCGTTGGACCGGGGTGGCGCTGATCCTCGTCGGTGCGGGACTGCTCCCCCGGGTCGGGTGGCGGGGGATCGTGTTGGGGGCGGCGGCGGCGGTGCTGGTTGCGGTCGGGCACACCGCGGGGGAGGCGCTCCACGTCGTCCAGTACGCGTTCTTCGCGTGGCTCGGCGGCCGGTCCCCTTGGTGGCTCGTCGCCGGGGTCGTGGACGAGGGTTGGGAAGCGGCGGGCGGGAGCCCGTTCGACTACGGGGACGTGTTGCTGGAGGTGGTGGGGGTGGGGGTGGCGTGGGGACTCGGGGGCGGAGGCAGGAAGGGAGACAACTCGGGCGGGGCGGCCGCGTCGGGCGCGGCGATCCGATCGGGTCGGTGCCCGGGGGGTAGAGCAGGACGAAACCGTCGTGGTCGTCGAGGACGACCGTGGCTCCGGACGCATGGCCGGCGAGTCCGAGGTCGCTGACCGGGCCGGGAAGCGCGCGGGCCTCGATGGCCTTCGCGAACCGGGCGCGAAGCGTGGGCGGAGTGTCAGGGGGCGGACGGCTGGGCTCGGTGCTGGGCCTGGTGACCCCCCAGGCGACGAGGGCCAGCGCAACCAGACCCAGTAGCGCTCCGGCGACCCGCCTCACCGGCACGCGAAGTCGATGAAGGTGACGATCCCCTCGTCGCCGGTGGGGCCGAAGTTGTAGTCGGCCGAGATCAGCTCCGCCTCTGGATCGTCGTCCACCTGGGCCAGCAGGTACTGCCGGCCGGTGGTGTCGATGATCCAGTCCGCGTCTGCTTCGTCATAGTGGGCGGGCTCGAAGGGTCCGAGGTACACCTCGACGGTGAACGGTTCGGAGTGTCGCTCGATGATCAGGTCGGGAAGTTCGTCCCCGTTCACGCTGGCTCCCGCGCGCGCGGCGTAGCCTGCGGCCTGATCTCCGAACTCGGCGACCGCGATCGTCCCGTCGAACGGTCCGAAGAGGACCCTCCCCCAGCTGATCAGCTCTTCGTACCCGTCCCCGTCGAGGTCGCCGGCGCGGTGGAGGTCGAGGCCCACCTGGTCGGGGCGATCGTCGGTGAAGGCCGCGATGGCGTCGGCGGGGGTGAGCGTCCCGGTGTCAGCCCCGTCGAAGATGTACAGCGCGCTCGTGTCCCAGTAGTCGAGGGTTCCGGGGGCGCCGATCACCACCTCGGGGATGCCGTCGCCGCCGGGGTCGGGGAGGAAGAGGAGATAGTTCCCGAAGCTCTCCTCGACGACCCCGCTGGACTGATAGACTGCCGCCGCCGCTTCGGGGTCGTCCATGGCGCCATCGCCGGGGTTGACCAGCCGAATGGCACCGGATGCACTCCCATTGCTTGCCATGACCGATAGCACGCCGTCGGTGGCGAAGAGATCGACCACTCCGAGATTCCCAAGATTCGCGATCACCGTTGGTGCGCCACCACCGTCGTCGAGCTGGGCGAGTTCACCGTTCGAGTTCAGAATCGTGGCAACGCCGTCGATCGAGGCTATTGCCACGTTGAGGTAGCGACGGCCCGCGTCCGACCAATCCCACTGCATCGAGGCGCTGTAGGTCCCGCCGGTCCGGTGGAAGGACAGGAGGCGGTCGTCCTCCTCCACCGGATCCTCCGCGGTTGTCACCCAAAGCGCGGGATCGTTCGGGGCCACCACCAGGCGCGTCGCGAGGTCCATCCCGATCTCCTCACTCCCCATCACACACCCATCCACACAGCGGCTGTCGTCCACCACGCCGTCGCAGTCGTTGTCCAGGCCGTCTCCGCACACGTCAACCACCGCCCATTCTTCCAGATCGGCGGTGGCGCAGTCCTCGAACACCGGGCACCCGCCGGCCGCGGAAGGCTCGGAGCTGTAGCAGGACTCGGGCTCGGTGTCGGGTTTGGTGGGCGCCGGGCAGGCCAGCAGGGCCCAAAGGAGGGGGCTCATGGCAGCTTCAGGAGGTCGGGGGGGGTGCTGTTGGTGAGGCTCCACGCGCCGTAGCTGCCGTTGGTGACGTGGAACCGCAGCTTCGTTCCGGTGGGCGTGCCCACCGGTTTGACCCAGCCAGAGAGGAGGAGGCCGTTGCTGTCCCCGGCGCCCACCGTCTGGGTGGCGAAGGTTCGTGTGGCGTGGGTGGGATCCAGCTCCACGAGGTCGGTGGCGTCCAGCGCGTCGGGGTCGGAGGTGCTGAAGGCCCATCCCGCCGTCTGGGTGGGCAAGACGAGGCGGGCCGCATCCCCCCAGCTCACCACCGAGACCGAGCTCACCCAGGCGCGGCGGCCCAGGTGGTTCCCTGAGATTGCGGCGGGCATGAGCGTCACGAAGGCCTCGCCGTCGGCGTCTACATCCTGCTTGGAGGACGGCAGCAACGCGAAGCGGCCGCTCCCTGCGTGACAGGCGAGCTCACCGGGGACCCAGATACGCGTGTTCTCGTCCTTGGCGTCCGCACCCGACTGGCACTCACACCGGTCGATCGCCGTGGAGAGGATCCGGGAGATCTGGTCCGGGTCGGCGCCGGATGGGCAGTCCGCATCGTACTGGCCCAGCGCGCAGCCGGGCGCGGTGTCCGAGAATCCGAGGGTCCGGGTGCCGTTCTTCAACCATGCGCCGTCGGTGCAGTCCATGTCGTTGATGTTGCCCATGCGCACCTTGTGAGTGAAGGGACCGTACCACGGCGCTGGCCGCGATCGCCACCGCCCTCACCCCATCGCCGCATCCGTGATCGCCAAGGCCTGGTCGATAATCGCGAACCCCTCGTCGATCTGCGCTTCGGTGATGCACAGGGGCGGGTTGCACATGATGCCGTCCCACCGGATGACGGTCACGAGCCCGTGGTCGAGCAGGAAGCGGTTGACCTGCGCCATGGCCGGGTGGCTGTCCGGGTAGTGGGCGATGGGGTTGCCCGCCCTGTCCTGGATCTCGAGGAGGCCGAACAGGCCGAAGCAGCGGCCCCGACGCACCGAGGGGTGCTTCACCCGCAGCCGCTCCATGTGGGCGCGCATCACCGGCTCCATCCGGGCGGCGTTCTCCACCATGCCCTCGCCGACCAGCACCTCCACGGCGGCGAGCGCGCACGCCATCGAGGTGGGGTGGGCGTTGTAGGTCAAGCCGCCCCAGAACACGTTGCTGCGGAAGTGGGTGGCGATGGGGTCGGACACGGCCACGGCGCCCAGGGGCAGGTAGGAGCTGGTGAGCCCCTTGGCCATGGTGAGGATGTCGGGCACGATGCCGCCGTGCTCGAAGGCGAAGAGCTTCCCGGTGCGTCCCCACCCGCACATGACCTCGTCGCAGATGAGCAGGATGCCGTATTTGTCGAGCAACGCGCGCAAGCCGGCCAGCCAACCCCGGGGCGGCATCAGGATGCCGTTGGTGCCGGTCACCGTCTCGATGATCATCGCGGCGATGGTGTGTGGCCCCTCGGCGCGGATGGTCTCCTCGAGGTAGCGGAGGTGGTTCCTGGTGATGGTGTCTTCGTCGTCGCCGAAGCTGTAGTCGTAGGGCCAGGGGTCCATCACCCGCACGAACCCGGGCGCGCCGGGCTCGTTGTACCAACGCCGGTTGTCACCCGTGGCTTGGAGGGTGAGGTTGGTGCCACCGTGGTAGCTCCGGTAACGTGACAGGATCTTCTGACGCCCCGAGTAGAGGCGCGCGGCTCGGATGGCGTTCTCGTTCGCTTCGGCGCCGCCGAGGGTGAAGAAGAAGGTGTTGAGGTTCCCGGGGACGAGCTCCGCGAGGCGTAGCGCCAGCTTCGCGCGCACTTCGGTGGCGGCGCCGGGGTACGCGAAGGCGAGCTTGGCCATCTGCTCGGTGACGGCGGCCAGCACCTTGGGATGGGAGTGGCCGATGTTCACCGACATCAGGCCGCTGTTCCAGTCGATGTAGCGCTTGCCGTCCACGTCCCACAGGTAGATCCCCTCGGCGCGGTCCACCGGGAGGGGGTCCACCTTCCCGGTGGCGGACCAGGAGTACAACGTGTGGTTCAGGCAGGCGGAGACGATCTCGTCGCGGGTCATCGGATCAACCCATCCACGTGGTGTCTTTCTGCACCGCCCACTTGGTGGTGACCTTTCGTTGGCGGGTCCAGAAGCGGTAGCCGTCCCACCCGGTGATGTTCCCGGCGCCGAACGCCGAGTCGTTCCAGCCGCCGAACCCGAAGGGCTCGCGTGGCACCGGGACGCCCACGTTCACACCGCACATCCCGGCGCTCACCCGCTCCATGACCCGGCGCGCGACATCGCCCGACTGGGTGTAGACCGCGGCAGCGTTGCCGTAGGGGCTGGCGTTCTCGATGCGCAGGGCGTCCTCGACGGTGGCGACGCGGATGATCGAGAGCACCGGGCCGAAGATCTCCTCCTGGGCCGAGGGCATCTCCGGTCGGACGTGGTCGAGGATGGTCGGACCGACCCACCAGCCCTCGCCCGGACCGGCGCCGCGCCCGTCGAGGCGCACCGTCGCGCCGTCGCGCTGGGCGCCCGCGATGTAGCCCTCGATGCGCGCCATCGCCCCCGCCGAGGTGACCGGACCCAGGTCCTTGCCGAGCTGGATGCGGCCGGCCTTGGCGGCGATCGCGTCGATGAGGGGGTCCACGTCGCCCACCGCGAGCAGCACGCTGGCCGCCATACACCGCTGACCGGCACAGCCGGTGAACGAGGCGACGATGTTGTCGGCGGTGAGGCCGGGGTCGGCGTCGGGGAGCAGGAACAGGTGGTTCTTCGCGCCGCCCAGGCAAAGCATGCGCTTGCCCGCGGTGGCGCCTCGCCCGTAGACCAACTTCGCCACGCGGGTGGAGCCGACGAACCCGACCGCGGCCACGTCCGGGTGGTCGCACAGCGCCTCGACGACTGCCTGACCACCGTTGACCACGTTGTAGACGCCGTCGGGGAGGCCGGCATCACGGAACAGCTCGGCGAGGCGCATCGAGCAGAGCGGGACCCGCTCCGAGGGCTTGAGCACGAACGCGTTGCCGCCGACCAGCGCCTGCGGGAGCATCCACATGGGGACCATGATGGGGAAGTTGAAGGGGGTCACCCCGGCGACCACGCCCAGCGGCTCGTAGGCCACCTGGCAGCTCACCCCGCGGCTGACGTCGAGCAGGTCGCCGGCGGCCATGTTGGGCAGGGAGCAGCCGAACTCCACGCACTCGATGGTCTTGTCGACCTCGGCGCGGGACTCTTCGTAGGTCTTGCCGTTCTCGTGGGAGCAGAGCCAGGAGAGCTCGTCGAAGTGGCGCACGAGCAGCTCGCGGAGCCGGTAGAACACGTGGGCGCGCTCGCGGATCGGCAGGGCGCCCCAGGCGGGCTGGGCCTTACGCGCCGCCTGGACCGCGGCGTCGACGTCGGCCGCGCCGCTCATCGGCACCGAGGACATCGGGCGGGCGTAGCGGGAATTGTGCACCGGCAGGCGGGACGCGCCGGGCGGGTCCACGAGCTTGCCGCCGATCACGTTCTGGACGGGCGGGTACTCGGCGAAGTCGTAGGTGCGGGCGGGGAAGGCGGGGACCATTGGGGGCTCCGGGCGAGAGCCCCGCTTGTACAACAAGTGGGCGTGGTTGTCAGCCTGGGCCGTGTGGGATCGGTGGCCGCTCCTGTGCGCGCCCGCGATAGGCGGAGGTCATGAACGGTCGGGTCGTCCTATACTCCCTGCTCTTCGCCTGGGCCTGCCGGCAGAGCCCGAAGCTGGAGGACTCCGGGTCGGCCGAGGTGGCGACCCCGCCCACTGTCCCGACTGACTCCGCGACGGACAGCGACCCTCCCGACTCGGCGACCGACACCGGCCGTCCCGACACCGGGCGGGACTGCACCCCGCCCGCGCCGGCTCTGGCGGAGCTGGACCTCGACTGTCCCCCGGGCGTCGCGGCGCTCATCGGTAACGTGGCCTTCGGTGGCGTGGGGGACGCCGTCAGCGCGGCGATGGCCGGCGACGTGGTGGAGATCTGCGCTGGGTCCTGGCCGACGAACGCTACGATTCGCGTCGATCTCACTCTGCGCGGTCGGGCAGGGCGCGACGCGACCGTCCTGGATGGTGGGGGGCGGGCGACGGTGCTCACTGTCCTGGACGGCACCGACGTGCGCATCGAGGGGGTCACCATCGCCTGTGGTGCCTCCGAGGACGAGGGCGGCGGCATCAACGGGACCGCCAACGTGGCGCACGCACGGTTGATCGACAACTACGCCGTGTCCAACGGGGGCGGGATGGCCAGCTCGGGGGGGTACGCGCTCGTCGGTCCGGACGTCGTGTTCGAGCGCAATGTCACGGACGGTCGTGGCGGGGGCGTCGACAGCTCGACCTTGGACTTCGTTGACGTCACCTTCGACGGAAATGAGGCGGGCGGACGGTGTGGTGGGTTCGCGGTGTGGAGTGGCTGGATGAGCCGGGTCACCGCGATCGGGAACCAGACCCCCGGGGACGGCGGGGGCGGGTGCATCCTCACCGAGAAACGTTGTTGCTATGGGGCCTCGGTCACCGATAGCGTGTTCACCGACAATCGCGCCGGGGGGGACGGCGGTGGGGTCTACGCAGAGAACGACCTCACCTCCGGTGGGATCTTCGTGGGTCGGATCTCCTTTCGTGACAACGTCGCCGACCGGGGGGGCGGGGGGTACGCCAACTGCGGTGTCTTCACGGCGCCAGTCTACGTCCTGGACAGCGACTTCTCCGGCAACGCCGCGCGCCTGGGCGGGGGCCTCGGTGCCTGCTGGGGATCGGTGCGAGGCGGCACGTTCTCGGACAACGTCGCCTCCGAGGCGGGCGGCGCCGTGTACTTCGACGGCATCGCCGATATCGTGGGGGCGTCGCTCGTGCGCAATGTGGCGCCGGTGGGCGGGGGAATCGGGGTGGGCGGGACAGAGTACTGGTCGGGCGACCTGGCGTTCATCGGCGACCTGGGGGCCGACGTGGACGACAACATCGGTGGCGACATCGGGCTTCTGACCGCCGGCGTCACCTACGACGACCTGGGCGACGACGAGATCGCCGCCTGCACCCTGGATGGCTGCGCCTTCGCCCCCCGGGCGGTCGCGGCGGCGTTGGCGGCTCCGGTCCCGCGGCCCACCACCTCCGCCTGGGCCACCGAGCCTGCGTGCGCGGATGGCGTCGCCGCAATCGTCGAGGAGATCGGGTTTGTGAGCGTCGCGGACGCGGTCGCGGCGGCCCCGGCAGGCGGGGCGGTCTCAATCTGCCCGGGGGAGTGGCCCGCGGACCTGTTGATCACCGAGGATCTGGAGCTGATTGGCCTGGGGGGCGCCGGGCTGGCACGCCTCGACGGGGAGCACACCCACCGCGTACTCACCGTCGAGGAGGGCGTCACCTTGGTGCTCACCGGGGTGGGCGTCGTGCGGGGTCGGACCGACGACGGCGGCGGCGGGCTCTGGGTACGGGGAGCGGTGGTGGCGACCGATGTGGAGATCTCGGACTGCTCGGCGTCGGATGGGGGTGGGGTCCAGGTGGACGGCGAGCTCACCTGGAGTGGCGGAGCCGTCCGGGACAACTGTGCGTATTCGTGGGGTGGTGGGATTGCGGTGGGGGTGGGTCGACTCGAGATGGACGGTGTGCTGTTCGAGCGGAACTGGGCCGAGTCTTCCGGAGGCGCCATCGCCGCCACCGACTCGGGGGCTGCCATTCTGCTCTCCGACGTGACCTTCACCGCGAACCACGCTGGGTACTCGGGTGGTGCCGTTTCGGACCGCTACGGCGCGACCACCATCGCGCAGGCGGACTGCTCCGAGAACGTGGCGGGGGAGTACGGGGGCTGTCTCTCGGTCGCCGGGGGGCGGGTCGCCGGCCTCGTGGCGACGGGAAACGTGGCGGGGTCGAGCGGTGGGGCGATCGACGGGACGGTGGTCCTCACGACGAGCTCCCTGGTCGGAAACCGGGCGCGTTGGGGCGGGGGCGCCTACCTCGGGGCCGGCGCCGCGGTCAGCGACTCCAACATCTCCGGAAATCGCGCCAGCAGCGGTGGAGGCGTGTTCGCTTCGGGGGCCGTGAGTCTCACCTCCACCGCGGTGGAGGACAACCGCGCGTTGACCGCCGGCGGGCTCTACGTCAGCAGCACCGCGACCGTCGTCGACAGCGCCTTCACCCGAAACCTCGCGAATACGGCGGGCGGCGCGTACGTCGGGGTGGCCGGCGTGCTCACGTCCACGAGCACCGACTGGGGCGTGGACCTCGCCGACAACGTCCCGGATGACGTCGCGGGCTCGGTACCCAGCGCCAACTACGGGGACGCGGCGTCCTTCATCTGCGACGGGGCGCGCGCGACGTGTGAGTAGCGGGGTGCGTCGACGACGGTGCCCTCCCGCGTCGATCCGGCGTCATGCGCGGGCGCCGCCGTCTCACCGGTCGGGCGTGCCCGGGAGGGGCGACAAGCCCCGCGACGCGTCGTCGTCCCAATCCGAGGCGACGCTGACCCGGACCGGCAGGCCGAAACCCAGCGCGAGCATCTGGTCGAGCGGCAGATCGCCGTGGCCGTCGGCGATGGAACGCTCGGCGGCGGCGGCGAGCTCGCTCGGGGAGTGCCCCATCTCCAGCGCGGCGCGAATGACCGGAACGTCGGCGTTCAGGTCGGTATCGCCCTGGTCGCGGATCGTCCGGAGCCGGGCGGCGATCGCGAGGAGGGCGGCCGGGGTCTCCGTTCCCGCGCGCAGCCTGCCAAGCTCCACTTCGAGCGCTTCGAGCTGGCGCGCGCCGTTGAACGCCATGACCGCGTTCACGAAGGCGGCGTCGTGCTGGTACTGTGCGTCTGCGACGGGTCCGGCGAGGATGACCCACCCGACGCCGGCGAGGGCCATCGCCGGAGGGGTCACGGCGACCCAGATCAGCTGACGTTTCCGCTCCTCGCGCCACGTGACCATGTAGGGGGCCGAATCTGCGTCAGCGTTGAGGAGGGTCCGGACCTCCTTGAACCGAAGGACCGTACCGTCCAGATCGACGTAGTCGCCGTAGAGCCGGCCGTAGGTGCATCTGGCGGTGGGTTGGGGGCGAAGATCGACGTCGCTCTCGGGGACACCAAGCGAGAGCTGGGCGTGCAACAACAGGACGGTGGAGGCGCAGCTCATGGGCGGTCCGGTGGTGCACCCAGCGTAGCACCAGGGGAGGGGACTGGCGCGGGGCGTTGCACCCGGGTCGCCGCCGGCCCCCCGCCTGCTCGGGGGATCCCCTTGGCGGGCCACTCTGCTACCATCGCGCTCCCTCCCGGAGCGCCCCATGTCCCTGCTGATCAAGAACGGCCGCATCGTCACCGCGGTCGACGACTACTACGCCGACATCTACGTGGAGGGCGAGACCATCGCGCAGATCGGCAAGAACCTCCCGGTACGCGCCGACCGGGTGATCGACGCGGCAGGACGGCTCGTGATCCCCGGGGGGATCGACCCGCACACCCACCTCGACATGCCGTTCGGCGGGACCACCTCAGCCGACGACTTCGAGTCCGGCACCATCGCCGCCGCCTTCGGCGGCACCACCACCGTCATCGACTTCGCCATCCAGGCCAAGGGCACCTCGACCCTGGCCGGGCTCGAGACGTGGCACAAGAAGGCCGATGGCAAGGCGACCATCGACTACGCCTTCCACATGATCGTGACCGACATGGCGGTCGACCGGCTGGGCGAGATGCGCCAGCTCCGCGACGAGGGCATCACCTCCTACAAGCTCTTCATGGCCTACCCCGGGGTGCTGTACGTCGACGACGGAACGCTCTACCGGACCTTCCGACAGGCCGGAGAGAACGGGACGCGGATCTGCATGCACGCCGAGAACGGCATCGTCATCGACGAGATCATCCGCGAAGCGATCGACGCCGGGCACCGGGACCCCATCTTCCACGCGCTCACGCGTCCCACCCGGATGGAGGCCGAGGGCGTACACCGTGCCATTGCCATCGCCGAGGTCGCGAAGGTGCCGCTCTACATCGTGCACCTCTCCAGCCACGACGCCCTCGAGGAGGTGCGCCGGGGTCGCAACCGCGGCGTGGACGTGCAGGCGGAGACCTGTCCCCAGTACCTGTTCCTGGACCAGACCTGGTACGAGCGGCCCAACTTCGAGGGTGCCAAGTGGGTCATGACCCCAGCGTTGCGCGAGAAGTGGAACCAGGATTCGTTGTGGCAGGGATTGCGATTCGGCGATCTCTCGGCGGTTTCCACCGACCACTGCCCGTTCTGCTTCGCCGGGCAGAAGGAGCTGGGGCGGGATGATTTCCGGAAGATCCCCAACGGTGCGCCGGGCATCGAGAACCGGGTGTCGTTGCTCTACAGCGGCGTCGCGGACGGGAAGATCTCGCTCAATCGCTTCGTGGAGCTCACCTCGACCTCGGCCGCGAAGACCTTCGGGTTGTTTCCCAAGAAGGGGACCATCGCCGTGGGGAGCGACGCCGACCTGGTGGTGTTCAACCCCGACCGGCCCGAGATCATCAGCATCCACCGGCCGCACACCCACCACATGAAGACCGACTATTCGGCGTGGGAAGGGCATTCCGTGAAGGGCTGGAGCGAAGTGGTGATCTCCCGCGGTCGTGTGATTTGTGAGGACGGCAAGCTCGTCACCAAGGGAGGTGGGCGGTTCGTCAAGCGGGTGGGTGTTGGGGAGCTGTTGCGGTGATCAGAGGGGTCTGACCCCAGACCGGATCCATTTACGACGGACGAACACCGCGTTTCGTTGAGTCCGCCGTTCACACCCAAAAATTCGAAACATGCCGGTTGTCGCTGGGTTTGGTGGTGCCTACCCATCGCGCCATGTCTCGCCCTCCTCGCCTCGACTACCCCGGTGCCCGGCACCACGTGATGAACCGCGGCGCTCGGCACGCACAGATCTTCCACGACGAGGGGGATTGCCTGCGCTTCCTCGGCATCCTCCAGGACCTGCCCACCCGGTTCGGCATCCTGGTGCACGGCTACGCGTTGATGCCGAACCACTTCCACCTCCTCCTCGCGGCCCCCGCCGGCAATCTGTCCGATGGAATGCAGCATCTGACTGGAGAGTTCGCCCGGCGCACGAACCGGCGGCTCGGCTTCGATGGGCCGATCTTCCGGGGTCGGTTCCGGAACCGCGTCGTGCAGACGGACGCCTACTGGGCCCATCTCCTTGCGTACCTCCATCTGAATCCGGTTGCCGGCTCGCTCGTCACCCACCCCGAGGAGTGCCCGTGGACCAGCCACGCCGCCTATGCCGGCCTGGCCATGCCTCCCGAGTGGCTCGATATGGACACGTTCGACGTGCTCTTCGGCGGGCCCGCCGGCTATCTGGACTACGTCGACGGGGTCCGACTTGGACGCGTGAAGCCGCCCGCGGACTTCGACCGGGCGAACCTGTGGAGGGCCGGGACGTCGGAGGCGCTTCTTCCCGGGGTCGAGGTCGGTCCGGGCCCGATCGACGAGGTGCTCCGCGCGGTGTGCGAGGTGGCCGGAGTGGGCGTCGGCGCGGCGTTGCGACCAACGAGAGGGCGTGCCGGCAACCCGACTCGGTGGCTCGCGGCCTGGGCTCTTCTTCGTCAGGCCGGGCTCACGCTCCCCGAAGCGGGGCGGGTGCTTGGCGTCCAGGGGCCGGTGGTCCCGCGGATGGTCGCTCGGCTCGAGGCCCGGAGCCGCGTCGACCCGAGGGTCGCGGGTTGGATGGAGGAGCTCGCGGTCGGCGTGGGGTGAGTGCCGA
>JAYVAS010000070.1:0-3389 GCA_043750895.1 Pseudomonadota bacterium | reverse complement strand
CCGCCGCGGCCCGAATCGTGTGCCGATCGGCGAACGGCCGGGCGCCGACCTTGCGCCCCCACACGGGTTGATGTATCCTCACTTCGAGGGCAGAAAATGACCTTCCTACTTGGCATCATCCTTGCAGGGGGGGGGGTAGCGCCTCCGCGCTCTGCCTCGACTCGGACGGGGACGGTGCGGGGACCAACCCGGGGAACGACTGCGTGTTGGGGACCGACTGCGACGACTCCGACTCGCTCGTGAACCCCGGGGCCATGGAGGACGGCATCGACTCGGTGGACGACGATTGCGACGGCCTCCTCGTCGCGCGGCGCGCGTACATCACGGGGATGGACGCGCTGCTGGGCACCGACTTCCTGCTCGTGAACGCCACCGCCACCGGCGGCAACGCCCGGCTCTCGACGAGCCTGTCCGCGGCCAGTCGCCTTGAGTTCAAACACACGCTGACGTGGGAGCAGGGAGAAGCACACCTCCGCGTCGCCGTCGCCTCCGACGGTACCGGAGGCGTGTGCTCGATGTACCTGGGCACCACCTCCGACACGACCAGCTGCAGCGGCCTCCTCTCCGCCGGCCTGAACGACCTGACGTGCACCCTTGTCGGCCCGGGGGAGGTCGTCGACGAGATGGACATCACGTGCCCGGCGGGGGTCGCCGGTCGGCTCGTCGTCGACTGGCTCACCCTCGAGAACTCGGACTATCCCTTCGCCCCGATCGCAGACCTGTCGGCCACCTTCACCCCCATGTCCATGTCCGGCGGCGGCCGGATGGCGATGGTGCGCGCCAGCGAAGACGGCAGCATGGTGTTCGCCGGGAGCGACGTCGCCGGGTTCGCGTGGAGCCCGGACGGGTTCGACTGGACCATCGCCAACGGGCAGTCGAACGACATCGCGGTCACGGGCGGAGTGGGTGTCTGGGACGCCTGGTCGACGGACGGCGACGAGGTGTTCGCGCTCTCCGGCGATTGGCGCGACGGAGACGGCGGCGGTCTCTGGGTGAGCCGGGGAACGACGACCCCCGGGGAGGACTGGTCCGAGATCAGCGACCTCGGCTTCTCCAAGCACTTCGACGACTGCACCAACAAGTCCATCGCCTCGGGCCGCTTCATCGTCCCGGACCCCACCGAGGGCGAGCTCCTGTTGTACATCGCCAGCCAAGCGCCCGCGAGCCGCGGTGTCTGGGTCGCCGAACGGACGTCCGCCGGGGTGGATCCTACCGTCTGCGCGCCGTTCGCGGGCCTGCCCGAGGACCTGGGCGGGTACGCGGCGATCCCCATCGCGCTGGCCACGGTCGAGGGTTCGACGGGCGACTACCTGCTCGTCGGGTATCGATCGGTCACCCCGGGGGACCCGGCCTACGACCGCTCAGCCCTCTACGCCTGCCCGACCGTGGGGCCGGCCGGATCCGTCTGCACGAGCGGCGGCGTGACCTGCTTCCCGATCGACGACGCGGACGCGACCGATGACGAGGTCATCGATGTTCGCGACATCGCGGCCGATCCGGTGGAACCCGGCAAGTTCTGGATCGCCGATGGCGGGCAGCGGGCCGACGCCGCCACCGGGCTCTGTGACTCGAGCGCGCACGTGGAGTCCACGGTGCTGCTGCTGGACGTGGACTCCGACGCCGACGGGATCCTCTTCGAGGCGGGGGATGTCGACCTCTGGGACACCGACGACGCCGACGCAGACCCGGACTGGGCGGGCGGGATGACCTACCAGTCGGAGTGTTACCAGGCGAGCGCCGCCGCTGGGGGCAACCTCCGGCCGTTCGGGGCCACCGGCATGACGGGCGAGATCGCGGGCGTCGAGGTGGACCCGGAGGGGGAGTTCGCCTTCGCCTGGTACAACATCGGCGCCGGCGCCGCCGAGCAGTACGCGTGTGTGCGGATGTACCGGGGGGACGCCTTCGCCATTCGGCTGGGCGGCACGGACTGGGAGCCGTTCGTGGAGTGGGAGCCCGGGGCGATGGGTCCGAACGACGCTCACGCCACCACCCGCCGTGGCTACGTGGACGCGATGGACAGTTGGTTCCGGGACGAACCGCGGCTCGAGATGGCCGCGCCGAGCCTCGCCCACGACGCGATCTTCGTGCCGGCCGCCGCCGGTAGCCGGACGATGCTCGTGGGCGCCGGGGTGCTTTGGAACCTGCCCGAGACCGGGGGCGGCGGTTTTGCGGGATGGTCCTCCGCTTCGTCGCTGCTCGACACCCTGGCCTGGACCCATGGGTTCGACGGCACCCACGGTTTCGGGGACGCGGGGGGCGGGAAGATCGCGTCATGCCCCGGCTGCGGGTCCGACGGCGTGGGCCCGATCGACGAGGTCCAGACGGCGGTGGGGGACCTGGGAGGGCTCACCTCCTACGGCTCGGACAGCGTGGACCACCTCCCGGCCTACCGGGAGTGCGCGTTCGGGGAGTGGGGCTCAGGCGGCTACGACGTCTCGATCCGGAACTTCAACGACTTCATCCCCTACCCGCAGCGGTGGGAGCTGCTGGGGGACCAGAGCGGAACGGACAACGCCGACTATTCGGCCGTGCTCTTCGATGACGGATCGGGCGAGCGGTGTTGGGATGCCACCGCTCAGCACGGCGCGTTCATGGGGAAGAGGACCGACCTCGATTGGGCCATGGCCTGTTCGGACCAGGACCTCGACGCCGACCACGCGTGGATCGCGTGTGACCCGACGGGCGCCGGCTCTATTAGCGGTGTCGATCCGTACCATCTCCGCGACGACCAGGTGGGCGTGCCGGTGATGGTGGCAGCGGTGGGCTGGGACCGCGCGGTGATCATGGCCGCGGACGCGTGCTGGGCCTACGACGCCACCACGGGGGCGTGCACCTCCTCCTACGGCGGCGGGATCTGGCTCGCGGAGTACGCATCCGACGGCCTCCACTACACCCACGTCCCCTACACCGACCCGGGCACCTGCGACGAGACGTGCTTCTTCAGCGACGACCCGACCACCACCGCCAAGCCACAGCCCTTCATGTACCTGGATCCGTTCTCCGACGCCGACGGTACCGGCGAGGTGACGCTGCACCTCACCTCCCGCGAGCACGGCGCCCGGTCCCTCAGCTTCGACGTGAACGACCCCGCCGGGACCTACGCGTGGTCCGAGGTGTGCGACGGGGGCATCACGGTGAGCTGCGTGATGACCCTGAACTCGCTTCGGGGCGTCTCGGCGGACCCGTCGGATGGGCGGGTGATCCTCTTCGGCGGCTCCGGCGCGAACAACACCGGAGTCGTCTATTTCGACACCACCACCTCACCCCCCACCGCGGACACCGCGATCAACCCCGCCAACGCCAACCCGAATCCCCTCGTGGGCGGCATCACCGCGCTGCTGCCCCATCCGCACGTGGAGGGGCTCTACTTCTTCGGCGTCCAGACGGAC
>JAYVAS010000069.1:0-1908 GCA_043750895.1 Pseudomonadota bacterium | reverse complement strand
CCCGAGCGACTACCCGGCCGACGGCACCGGCTGGCAGCTCGCCCGGTACACCGACGGCCGCCCCTCGGCGGGGGTGCTGTCCACCCCCGGCTTCTACTGGCGCTACCAGACCACCGAGAGCAACGCCAACCGCGGCCGCGCCAACGCCGTCTCCCGCATCTTCCTGTGCAACGACTACCTCTCCCGCGAGGTGGTGTTCGACACCAGCGTCAGCCTCGTGGACGCGGACGCCGTCAACGACGCCCTCAACCACAACCCCTCCTGCGTGAACTGCCACGTCTCGCTGGACCCCCTCGCCGGCATCTTCTGGGGCTTCGCGGCCTTCGACAACTGGTCGCCGGACGACCTGTCGCACTACCACCCCGACCGGGAGCGCGACTGGCAGTGGACCAGCGGCACCCCGCCTGCCTACTTCGGGACCCCCCTCACCACCATCGCCGACCTGGGCCGGGCCGTCGCCAACGACGACCGCTTCGCCTCCTGCGCGGTGCGCCAGGTGTGGGAGGGGCTGCTCCAGCGCCCCGCGGAGCTGGACGACACCGACACCCTGCTCCGCCACCGCGAGGACTTCCTGGCCGGCGGCACCACGCTCCGCAGCCTGTTCCGCTCGGTGATGGCGTCGGACGCGTACCGGGCCGTCCCCGCCACCGACGCCCTCGCCGTCCCCTGGAAGCTGCTCGACCCCGACCAGCTCGGCTCGGCCATCGCCGACCTCACCGGGTACCGCTTCGTCGCCGACGGCAAGGACGTGCTCACCACCGATCTCTACGGCATCCGCTCGCTCGTGGGAGGCAGTAGCAACGGGGCCGCCGTGGTGACCGCCACCGTCCCCACCCCGGCGCTGGTCCTGCTCCAGGAGCGTTTGGCCCAGGCGGCGGGTATGTACGCGGCCCAGTACGACCACGATCACCCTGCCGACGCCCGTCTCTACACCCGGATCGACTGGACCGAGACCCTCGACGACGGCCGCGACACGATGGTCACCCAGGTGCAGGACCTCTTCCTCCGCATCCTCTCCAAGCGGGTCGGCCCCAAGGACGCCGAGGTCGACGACGCGCTCGGGCTCTGGTTCGAGGTCTACGCCGCCGAAGGGGGCGACCCCATCCCCGCCTGGGCCGCCGTGTCCACCGCGCTGATGCGCCGCCCCGAGTTCCTGGCTTACTGATGCCCACCCGCCGCCAGATCCTGCGCGCTGGAGCCGCCTTGGGGGCCCTCGGTGCGGTCGGCGCCCCGCCCGCGCGCGCCGCCACCGTCTCGGGGGCGGACCGCCGCTTCGTCTTCGTGACCGCCTACTACGGGTGGGACAACACGCGGGTGTACGCGCCCGAGTTCTCCAATCCGCTGGTCGCCATGGAGCCCGACGCCACCACCGCCACCGTGGGCGGTCTCACCTACGTCACCCACCCCGATCGCCCCTCGGTGACGGCGTTCATGGACGCCTACGCCGACCGGGTGCTCATCCTCAACGGCGTGCTGGTGAGCTCCGTCTCCCACACCGAGTGCCTCTACCGGCAGTTCACCGGCACCGCCAAGGTGGACGCCCCCGACTGGCCGTCCATCCTCGGGAACGCGGCCTCGTCCCGCTACGTGCTCCCCTCGGTGGTGGTGCGCGGCCCGAGCTTCCCCGGGCCGCTGTCGAGCGCGGTGTGCCGGGTGGGGTCGAGCGGGCAGACGGCGGCCCTCCTCAACGGCGAGCTGGTGAATTGGGGAGACCAGGAGGTCGCCCGGTTCAGCACCGCCGCCTCCGAGGCGATGGACCGCTACGTCAGCGCGGCCACGCAAACCCGGCTGCTCCAGGCCGCAAACCCCCGCGAGATCGACATCTTCGACGCCCACGTGATCAGCAACCGCACCGCGACCACGCTGGAGGGGCTGGTGGACCAGGTCACCTGGGGCACCTCCGGGGAC
>JAYVAS010000068.1:0-6833 GCA_043750895.1 Pseudomonadota bacterium | reverse complement strand
TGAAGGACTTCTTCGCGAGCTGGTACGTCCCCAACAACGCGTCGCTGGTCGTCGCCGGCGACTTCGACCCGGCCGTCGTGAAGCCCATCATCGAGGGCTACTTCGCGCACATCCCCTCCCGGGCCCTCCCGGCGCGCTTCCCCGCGCCGCTCCAGACCGCGCCGCAAAAGGCCCGGGTCGAGGTGAAGGACCAGGTCCAGTACCCGCAGGTGAACTGGTTCTTCCACACCCCGGGCGCCTACCAGGCGGGTGACGCCGAGGTCCGCATGCTGGGCGGGTTGTTGGCGTCCGGTGAGTCGAGCCGGCTGTACCGCCGCCTCGTGCTCGGCGGTCTCGCCCAGGAGGTCAGCGCCGACCAGATGCCCACCCTGCACGGGTCGGTGTTCGTGATCTCGGTGACGGCCGCCGAGGGGGTCGCCCCCGCGGCCATCGAGGCGGCGCTGAGCGCCGAGCTCACCACCCTCGGCACGGTCGCCCCCACGGCCCCCGAGATGGAGCGCCTCAAGAACCAGTTCGAGTACAGCTTCCTGTCCGGGCTGGAGCCCCTGAAGGAGCGCGCCGAGCTGCTCAACCGCTACTGGGCGTACACCGGCTCGCCGGACCACCTCGCCCAGAACCTCGCCCAGGTCCGCGCCGTGAACGCCGAGGCGCTCCGCGGCGCAGCCTCCACCTACCTCAAGCCCGCATCGGCCGGTGTCGTCGTCATCGTCCCCGAGGAGGCCAAGTGACCCTCTCCCTGCTGCTCCTGCTCGCGTGCGCCCCCAAGCCCGTCCCCGTGGAGGCTCCCGTGGTCGTCACTCCGGTCGTGGTCGATCACCTCGGTCCGCTGCCGGCGATCCCGCCCGCCACGGCCTGGGCGCCCCCGACCCCCACCACCACCGCGCTCGCCAACGGCGCGCCGGTGTGGACCATCCCCAGCCCCGGGCTCCCGCTCGTGACCGTGGTGCTCTCGGCGCCCGGTGGCTCCGCCCGCGACCCGGGCGCCAAGGAGGGCACCGCCTGGCTGTCCGACCGCATGATGCGCCAGGGGGCGGGCAAGCGTGACGCCACCGCCTTCGCCGAGCAGGTGGACCGCCTCGGGTTGCAGCTGGACGTCCAGACCGGTCGCGCCGACTCGGCGATCGTGCTCTCGGCGCGCCGCGAGGTGCTCGAACAGGGCCTCGACCTGATGGCGGACATGGTCCTCCGTCCCACCTACGCCGCCGCCGACTTCCAACGGGAGAAGGGCCTCGCGGTGGACGACCTCACCGCCGCTCAGGACGACCAGCCCTCGGTGGCGGCGAAGTTGGCCTGGCGCGCCTGGTTCGGGCCGGCCCACCCCTACGGCAAGTCCCCCGGCGGCACCGTCGCCGGGATGAAGGCCGTGGTGCTGAAGGACCTCAAGAACTACCACGCCCAGGTTTGGCGGGGCGGCTTCCAGTTCACCGTGGCCGGCGCGCTCAGCGCCGAGGAGGCCACCCGTCTCCTCGACGCCCGCTTCGGCAAGGCGCCCCGGAGCGCCTCGGCCGCCCCCGTGGTGCCGCCGGTGGCCGTCCCGTCGGGCATGAAGATCCTCCTGGTCGACAAGCCGGGCGCCGCGCAGACGATGTTCTACTGGATGTTCCCGGGGGTCTCCCTGGGCAGCACCGACCTCCCCGCCGCGCGGGCCGGCACCATCGCCCTCGGCGGCAGCTTCACCTCCCGGCTCAACCAGCTGCTCCGGGAGAAGAAGGGCTACACCTACGGCGCCCGGGCGCGGGTCGAGGCGCTCCCCGGCGGCGGTGCCCTGGTGGTGTCCTCCCGGATTCGCACCGACGTCACCGCCGAGGCGATGAAGGACTTCGTCGCGGAGCTGGAACGTATCCAACTGGGGGTGACCGAGGAGGAGATGGGCAAGGCCCGCGGCGCCTTCCGTCAGGACCAGGTCGAGGCGATGGAGACGCGCGGTGGCGTGGCCACCACCTTCGCCACCTATCAGTCGGCCGGCCTGGGGCCGGAGGCGCTGGGTGCCGACCTCACCCACATGGGGACGGTCGGGGCCGATGCGGTCAAGGCCCAGATGGCACGCTACGCGCGCGCTGGGGCGCTGCTGGTGCTGGTCGGGGACCGCGCGAAGATCGAGCAGCCGCTCAACGACGCGGGCTTCGGCCCGTTGGACGTGCGGGAACCGCTTTGACTAGCGGCCCTTCCGCCGCCGCCACCAGCCCGGGATGAGCAGCAGGAGCAGCCCCGCGGCCTTGCCGCTGCCGCACCCGCACCCGGGGTCGGACGGCGGCGCGCCCGTGTCGGGGGTGTCGGTCGCGGGCGGATCGGCGCGCCAGACCTCGGCGGTGTCAAGGGTGACCTGCCCGAGGGCGACTTCCACCGTGAGGCGATGGGCGCCGGGCGCGGCGTCGGCGGTGTAGAGCACGCCGTAGGCGGTCTCCGCGGGGAGGGACACCGTCGTCTCGAGCCCGTCCGCGTTGATGGTGAGGCGCGCGCCGTCGAGGGCTTCTCCCCACACCCGCACCTGCACCCCGGACCAGTCCAGCTCGGCCCGGGCGCCGGCTCCGCCGCCGCGCGCGTGGGCGCCGTTGTAAGCGGCGCCGCTCTCCGTGGTCCAGCGGTCGTCGAACCACCAGAACTGGATGGTGTCGTCGAGGAAGTCCACGTTGTTGGCGCGGGTCCACGCGACGCCGTCGGGGCTGGTGTAGATGCCCTTGCGGGTGCCCACGGCGAGGACGCCGTCAGCGTTGATCGCCAGATCCTCGATCCGGTCCAGCGTGGGCCACCCGACCGACTCGGCCGTGCCCGCGTCGCTCACCCGGTAGAGGCCGCTCCCCGGGGTGGTCAGCCAGAGCTGGCCATCGGGCGCCCGAAGGATCTGATCGACGTAGACGCCGTCGAAGGCCACCGTCTCCAGCTCGGCGCCCGCCCGGAGCAGGCCGCGCTCGGTGGCGAGCAGGGGAGGATCCTCGGGGAGGATGTCCCAGATGTTGGCGCCGAGGGTGTCGACCAACTCCCACGTCTGGCCCCAGTCGGGCGAGCGGTAGAGCTCCCCCTGGTAGCCGCACGCCATCCAGGTGGTGACGCCGTCGGTGGCGATGTTGGAGGGCTTCTCGGTGCACCCGCCGGTGACCGGCGACCACGCCCAGGTGTCGCCGCGGTCGAGCGAGATCCAGGCTCCGCCCACCCCGTCGGTGCGCGCGCCGACGATCACCACCGGGGTGGTGGGGTAGTCGGGGGCGACGGCGACGTGGTCTCCGACGTCGTCGGCGCCGAGGGGGAGGTCCTCCCAGAGGTTGCCGCCGTCCCGGGAGCGGTAGAGGATGGACCCGGAGACGAGGTAGATGTCGTCTTCGCGCTGGACCACCTGCTTGGGGTAGGGCCAGCTCACCCCTCGGGAGAGCACCCGCCAGTCGTCGGCGCCCGGGGTCCCGCGGTACACGCCGCCCCCGTACACCGCGCCCAACAACTCGGTGCCCAGCCACTCCACGCCGCGCGCGCGGGGGACGGTGTCCAGGCTGCCCTGCCGCCAACGGGTGTCGTCAGCCCGTTTCCACCACGCGCCCTCCCACTGCGCCGAGTACCAGACCCCGTCGGCCACCGTGAGCCCGAGGAAGTGGACCCCGTCGCCGGGGGAGCCCGGTCCGTCGTTGATCGGCTCGAACCCCTCGGCGTCGAGCGTCCACGTGGCGCCGGCGTCCCGCGAGACGAACACGCCCTCCCGATCGGTGGCGGCGAGCCAGGTGTCCCCGTCGATCGCGAGCGCCTGGGCCCCGAGCGGGGAGCCGGGGACGGCCACCCAGGCGGCGCCGTCCCAGCGGAGCAGCTCGGTGAGGGTGCTGCCGACGACCGGCGCGGCGCCGTCCATGGCCACGCAGGTGGGGCGCGTGGCGGCGGTGGTGGCGGTCCAGTCCGGGGCGAGGCGCACCGTGCTGTCGGCGAGCAACGCGGCGTCAGCGCCCGCGACCGCGAGCACCGGCACGTCGAGCACCTGGACCCCGTCCACCCACAGCCCCTCGAGGCCCGCCCACACGCCCGGCGCGCAGGCGTTGACGTGCTGCGGCCCCTCGGCAGGGGACCAGTCGATGCCGTCGAGCGACGTCCAGACGCCCGCTTCATCGGTGCCCACCGTGAACCACCCGTCGGACGTGCCGCAAACGGGTGTCCCGACATCGAGGTACCGGTAGTCCCAGCTCGCACCGCCGTCTCGGGTCCAGGTGAGCAGCTCGGTGTCGGCGGAAAACAGCGTCCCATCGGGGTCGGCGGCCAGGAAGGTGGCCACGTCGTGCGGGGAGTGGGCCGCGGCGAGGGCGGCGAGCAGGACCATCTCATCAGCGTATCGCCGACCGCGCGCCATCCACCGCGTTTCCGGCTACGTTGACGGGGATGGCCCGTAGCGACCTCCGCTTTGAGGACTACCCCGAGACCCGCGTGGTCCAGGATCGCTTCGAAGAGTGCATCTACCGGCCCGGACAGGTCGCGCGTTGCCCGGCGCGGGCGCCGCTCCGCCGGCTCTCTCCGGCCCAGCTCGACCTCCTGCTCGAAGAGGGGGACCAGCGGGTCGGCGGCACCGTGTTCCGCACCGAGTGCCCCTTCTGCAGCGCGTGTGAGCCCGTGCGGGTGGACGCCCAGCACTTCCTGCGCACGAAGTCCCAACGGAAGGTGTGGAACCAGAACCAGGACGTCCGCGTGGAGATCGGCAACCCCACCCTGTCGCGCCGCCGGGTCGCGCTTTGGAACCGGCATCGTCGGGTGCGCGGGCTGCTCACCGAGATGAGCCGAAAGGACCCGGTGGGGTACCAGGAGTGGCTGGTGGACACCTGCGCGGTCACGCTGGAGTTCCGCTACTACGTGGATGACAAGCTCTCCTGCGTCTCCATCCTCGACATGGGGCAGAACAGCGCCAACTCCGCCTACTGCTACTTCGACCCCAAGGTCGCCGACCGGTCGCTCGGGGTCTACTCCGTGCTCTACGAGACGGAGTGGTGCAAGGTGCGGGGAATGCGCTGGTACTACCTTGGCCTTTGGGTGGCAGACTGTTCGGCCCTCCGGTACAAGACCAACTACCTGCCGCACGAACGCCTCGTGCGCGGCCGGTGGGTACGGGCGGAGCAGCGCGCGGAGCCGGAGCCGCCGCCATCGAGTTACCCCCCGATGGGTGCCGATGACTGCGATGGAGAACCGTAGCCCGGATTTGCCGCCGTACGGCCGTCGCGAGGGCGTCGAGGCGCGCACGTGACCCTGGCCAGCCTGCGCACGCGGCTCGCGTTCCTGGTCGGGCTGGGGTTGTTGCCCATCCTCGGCATCGTGGTGTTTCTCGCGGGTGAGTATCGGGAGAGCCTGGCCGATCGGGTGCAACGGGAGGTGTTCCGGCTCGCCTCCGAGGCCGCGGCCACGGCCACCGCCGCGCTGGTGGAGAGCGAAGGCCTGCTCGACGGGGTGGCGACATCCCCGGCGGTCGTCGCCGGCCCAGGGACCGCGTGCGCGGAGACCCTGCGGGGGGTGGTCAAGAAGCGCGGGCTCACCGTCGGCGTCGCCGATCGGGACGGGGCGGTGTGGTGTACGAGCGCGCCGGGGGGCGCTGGCCCGCGGGTGGCCAAGGACGCCTGGTTCGCCGCCGCGCTCTCGGGCGTGGGGTTCACCATCGGCGCCGCGCCGCGCGGGGCACCGTCGGAGGCGCCGCTGGTGGTCGTGGCCCGGTCGCTCCGGGACCCGACCGGCCCGGTGGGGGTGCTCTACGCCACCTTCGATCCCCTCGCGGTCGAGCCCGGTGGCACGCTCCCCGGCGGATCCTTCGTGGTGGCGGTAGACCCGACGGGCGTCGTCCTCAACCGCAGCCCGCCGGATGCGACCTGGGTTGGCACGTCCTTCCCGGACCGGGTCGCGGCGTCGGGGCTGCTCCAGATGCCCGTCGGGGTCGCCGACCGGGTGTCGATCGAAGGCAGCGCGTACGTGCTCGCCCGGGTCCCGGTGATGACGCGCGGCGACGTCGCGATGCACGTGTTCGTGGGCGTTCCGAGGGAGTCCGCCTTCGCCCCGGTGGAGGCGATGCTCCGGGGGGTGTTCGTCACCGTCGCCCTCATCACCCTGATCGTCATCGGCCTCAGCTGGTTCGTGAGCGACTTCCTGCTGCTGCGTCGGGTGGGCGCGCTGGTGGTCGCCGCGGAGCGGTTGGGCGCCGGCGACCTCGGGGCGCGGGCGGGGTTGGCCCACGGCCCCGACGAGTTCGGGCGGCTCGCGTCGTCCTTCGATCAGATGGCGTCCAACATCGAGCGGCTCACGGCCCTGCACCGGCAGACCATCGAGGCCGCCGGGGAGGGCATCCTGACCCTCACCCCGAACGGTCGGATCTCCTCCGCCAATCCCGCCGCGGCCCGGATCCTCGGGTTGCGCGGCGACCAGGTGGTGGGCGCGGGCGCGCACGCGCTTCTCCATGGCTACGAGGGGTCCGGCCACGAGGACACGGACTGCCCCCTCAAGCTGCCGGCCCGAGCGGGGACGGAAGAGCGCCGGGACGACGACTCCTTTCAGCGCTCGGGGGCGCCGCGTTTTCCGGCGTCGTGGGTCGCCACGCCGCTGCGGGACGGCGGCAAGGTGGTGGGGGCCGTGGTCGTCTTCGTCGATCAGAGCCAACGCACGCGCATGGAGCTGCAGTTGGTGGAGGCGGCGCGCACCGAGGCCGTCGGCCAGCTCGCCGGTGGTGTCGCCCATGACTTCAACAACCTGCTCACCGCCATTCGGGGGTACGCCGACCTGCTCAAGGCGGAGATCACCCCCGGCTCGCGGGCCGCGAAGGACGCCGAGGCCATCGTGCAGGCGGCGCACCAGGCGTCGGGCCTGACCCGGGAGTTGTTGGCCTTCAGTCGTCG
>JAYVAS010000067.1:0-6893 GCA_043750895.1 Pseudomonadota bacterium | reverse complement strand
GGCCGGACGAGAGCAGCATGGTCGCGACCACGGTGGTCACCGCGTAGGTGGGGTGACCCACGTAGACGACGACGGCGTGCACGATCCCCGTCTGCACGGCGAGGTAGCCGTAGCCCAGGCAGGCGGTGAGGCCCAGGGCCCAGGGCACGCCCGGGGTCGTGGTGATGCCCACGCGGCGGGCCGAGAGCAGGGGGAGCGCGAGGACCACCAGCCCGAACACCAGCAACGCGGCGCCCTGCCCGAGGAGGGTGCGGTAGACCTGGGCGATGGGGGTGGTGGCGCCGCCCAGGGTGGTGCGGAGGGTGTCGGGCCGGTCCGGGTAGGGATGGTCGTCGGTCATCACCTCGGTGAGCCCCGAACGGGTCGCCCAGGCGGCCAGCGCCTTTCCGGAGTCGAAGCGGAGGCGCGCGCGCCCGCGGTAGGTGTCGGCGACGGTCTTGAGCGTCGCGGTCTCGGCCGGGGTCCAGGGCCGCGGCCGCACGAGGACCAGGTTGGCGCGGGGGTCGAACTGGATGCACGACCAGGGGTCGGCGACCCCCCGATCCCGCAGCGCCTCGACGACCACCGGGAGGGTGCTGGCGGTGTTGAGGTTGACGGCCATGGACACGATGCCGTCGACGGTGAGGTGGTCGAACCAGGTGTCGAAGGCCTCGCGGGTCTGGAGCAACGCCGGCGACCAGGCGTTGGCGAGGATGCCCGTGGCCGAGAGCAGGTTCGCGTTGAGGAGCTGGATGATGTCGTAGGGTCGCTCCGATCGGACCACGGCGGCGCGGGCGTCCAGGGCCACGCGCCGGGTGCGGGGATCGGCGAACGGGTTGTCCACCCCGGGCGGGTAGTAGCGGGAGGCGAAGTCGAAGACGTCCCCTGAGATGTCGATGGCGTCGATGTCCGTGTGGCCGTACGCCCGCGCCATCACCGCTTCGGGACCGGCCGCCGCGGCGAGGATCGCCACGTGCGCCCCCTGGGGCAGGAGCTGGTGCACGAGGCTGCGGGCGGGGTTGGCCCGCTCCAGCGCCAGGCTGTCGGCGTCCCGGATCAGCACCGACGCGGACGTGTTGTCGAGCAGGACGGTGTCCTGGGTGCCATCCCGGTAGAGCGCGATCCGAGCCAGGGGTGTCCACCGGGTCTCCACCAGATTGGCCTCCGACCAGGCCACGCTCGCGCGCACGGGCATCAGGTCGAGCCGCGTCGCCGCCAGCGCTGCCCCCAGCCCGACCACCGGGGCATAACGGAGCCAGCCGCGCGCGGTCGCCGCGGCCCCGAACGAGGCGAGGGCCGCACAGCCCAACGCGGCGTCGGCGCCTTGGGTCACGGCGAGGAGTGGGATGAAGAGCAGCGCGCCCACCGCGCCGCCGATGAGGTCACAGCCGTAGAGGAAGCCCGCGCGGTCGGGCGTCCGACCGGTGGCGCCGGCGAACGCCACCCCGGCACAGATGGGCGGGAGCGCCAGCAGCGGGATCAACGCGGCGTACACCCCCCAGTTGAGGAGGGAGAACCGTTGCTCGGCGCGTTGAAACCAGTTGGCCGTCGCCATCGCGTCGTCGGACATCAGCGGCAGGTTCACCAGCGCGACGATGGCGATCACCGTGGTGACCGCCTGCGCGGCCGTCCACCGCGCCACGGCCGGTCCGGCGTCCGCGGGGACCAGGCCGGGCCACCGGTACCAGAGCAGCGCGCCGGCGGCGAGGCCCACCATCGCCAGGGAGAGCGCCACGTGGGCCAGGTCGGCGAAGAGGACCACCGCGAACACGCGGGTGAGGAGGACCTCGTACGCGATCAGCGCCGCGCTGGCGAAGAAGAACGCGGCCCCCAGGCGGCGCTCGGAGGTCATTTGATCGTGGCGAGCAGGCTGTCCACCCGCTCGTACAGCACCGACGCAGGCTCCTGGACGTAGCTGGTGCCGGGCGGCACCGAAACCAGCCAGTCCGCGATGCGGGCGCGGTCGAAGGTGGGGGACCAGTCGCCGTAGCCGAGGGCCTGCAGGTAGCGGGCGTTGAGCTCCTGCTCGTACTGGCCGTCGATGGGGACGGCGTAGAGCGGCACGCCGAGGTGCACGCACTCGCTCATCAGGGAGAACCCCCCACCCGCCACCACCGCGCGCGCGGTGCGCAGATCGTCGATGAAGCCGGTCTCGCTGAACTTCCGCAGGGTGCAGTTGCCCTCCTGCCCCTCGACGTTCATCCCGTACACCACGAAACGGCCGGGGAGCGAGGCCAGGAACGGCAGCAACTCGGCGTTGAAGGCGGTCTGGTACACCAGGACGTGACTCCCCGGCTCCCGTCGGGCGGCGCGGATCTCGGGGCGCAGGATCGGCCCGACCAGCGAGGTCCGCTCCTTCCGGATGGGCGGGTAGAAGAAGGTGGTGATGAGGTAGTGGTGCGCGCCGGGCAGCTTGATCTTGACCGCCGCCTTGGCGAGCTGGAACGACGGATCCCGGGTGATCTCCGGCGGGTGCTCGCACCGGTTGATGATCTGCATGTTGTCGATGCTGATCACGGGAATGTAGTGGTTGAGGCCGTAGAAGTAGGCCCAGGACTCGAAGTCCGAGATCACCGCGTCGGGCTCGGGCTCCCCGTGATGCAACGCGCGGTACACGGCGATGTTCTGGGCGATGCCCGCCGGGGCTTCGGCCAGGTTCGACAGCATCGACCGGCCCAGCTCCACGGCGTTGTCGTCGTACTTGAGGTGGAGGCCGTGGATGTCGTGGACGGTGAACGCGGGGCGGTCGCGGAAGCGCTCGGTCAGGAAGGTGTAGGCCCGCCCGGAGGCGACGACGGACACGGTGTGACCGCGGTGTAGGAGGTGTTCGAGGACCACCCGCGAACGGGTGGCGTGCCCCATGCCTTCGCCGACGACGCCGTAGAGGATCCGCATCCGCGTCGAGGTATCGCGGAACCGCGGGGCGGGCGCGACAACCGGCGCGCGCGGCGGTATCGTCGGCGGATGCTCGCACCCCGCTCGACGCCCTCCCGTGGCCACCTCCTGGTGGTCGGTCTACCCCTCCTCGCCTCGGCGCTCGCCTGCGGGGGTGGCAAGAAGGGGGAGGACGACACCGGGGCCGGCGCGGGCACCGGCGAGGAGACGCTCGGGACCACCGACGTCGACTGGAGCGGCACTTGTCCGTCCATCTCGGGGATCGGCGAGGGGGCGCGGTGGGAGTACGTCTACAACGAGGCCTTCGAGGAGGCGAGCTCGCTTTCGGGTAGTTACACCGTGGAGGTGTCCGAGGTCGGGGACGACGGCACCGTCACCCTGGTGACGAGCGTGGACACCGTCGGCAGCAACAACAGCTTCTCCTCGGTGACCACCAACCAGTACGGCTGCGACACCGACGGAATGTGGCTCATCGGCACCTACTACGAGTACGCGGTGACGGTCTACTACACCTACGAGGGGTACCAGACCTACGAGTGGTACGCCCCCGCCCTGATCATGCCGGGCGTCGTCGAGGTGGGGACCGAGTGGGACACCGTCTACGACGGGGTGTACGAGGACGAGCTCGGGGCGCGACGGGCCCAGGACTACACCGTCGTCAACGAGGTGATGGGCCTGGTGGAGGTCGAGACCCCGGCCGGCACCTACACCGCCCAGGAGTGGGTACAGGACTCGTCGCTCGGCGTCCCGGTCACCAACTACTACGTGAACGGCGTGGGGCTGGTGAAGACGGCGGAGGCGGATCTGGTGTCGGTTTCGAACTGAGCGGCGACGTCCGACCGGGCCGTTGCGTTTCTCTCCAGCGCTGTGCTACCCTTCCCCCAGCCGGGAGTTTCGCATGGGACTGCTACTTGGCATCGTGCTTGCAGGGGGGGGGGTATGCCCACGCAGTCTGCGTGGACGCTGACGGCGACGGCGCCGGCACCAACATCGCCAACACCTGCGCCATCCCCGGGCTGGACTGCGACGACGCCGCCGCCGGCGTGAACCCGGCCGCCCCGGAGGACGGGACGGACTGGGTGGATGAAGACTGCGACGCCTCGCCGCTCACCCGGCGGGCCTTCCTGGTCGGGTTCGAGCCGGCCTACACCACCGACTGGAACACGATCGGGTCGGTGAGCACGGTCCCAGGCGGGAAGATCCGCATCCAGCCCACGTCCACCAGCGGGGCGGGGATCGAGCTCAAGCGGGACTTCACCTGGTCCAAGGGCCTCGTGACGGTCAACGTGCGCTTTGCGCAGGCGCCCACCACGGCGTGCAGCGTGATCGTCGCCGGGTCGACGGCCTCGGCCATGGAGTCGCTGGGCAGCCCCTCCGGCGCGGAGACCGTCTCCGTCACCTTCCCGGTGGTTCTCCCCGGGGACGCGATCACCGAGGTGAAGCTCTCCTGTACCGGGGCCGGGACCGCGGTGTTCGACTGGCTCACGATCGAGAACGGACCGTATGTCTGGGCGCCGTTGACCGACATCGGCGTCTCTTTCTCCACCATGGGCATCCCCGGTGCCGGGCACGGCACCTTCGTACGGATGAGCGAGGACGCCGTGTTCGAGAACGCCATCCGCTTCACCGGCGGCGACGTGGGCGGCGTCGCGTGGTCGCCCGACGGCTACGCCTGGTACACCGCCAACGGCACCCAGGACGACCTGAACACCCAGGCGCTGGGCGGGGTGTGGGACGCCTGGTCCCCCGGAGAGATCGGCGGGCAGTACTTCACCGCGATCCTGGTCGGCAACCGGGTTGAGGGAGAGAACGGCGGCCTCTACTACACCGAGGACATCACCGACCCCCTCCAGAGCTGGACGCGGGTGCCGGGCCCGAGCGGCGCCCCCAGCTACGAGGGCGGCATCGGCGCCACCAAGTGGTACAAGGAATGCGGGGATAACATCGCCAGCAGCGGCAAGCTGTTGGTCGAGGACTATCTCCATGACGGCCTGGTGCTTGTGGGGAGCACCACCAGCGCGCCGTACGGCGGTGTCTGGGCGTGGGATCCGAACAGCCCGGGAACCGCGCCCTTCGAGGCCGTGGACATGTCCTTCCTGCCGACCGACGCCGACCCCTACATCTCCGCGCTCGCCGTGGTGGGGGACCACCTCATCCTCGGCTACCGGCCGAGCTGCGGGGGGGACCCGGCTGGGGCCGGCCACGAGACGGCGTTGTGGGATTGCGAGGACGTGGCCGGGGCGTCGGCGGGGCCGCTCACCTGTGTGCCCATCGTGGACGACACCACGGGCCTCGCGCCGATGGACGTGCGCGACATCGAGGTGACGGGCCCGGACAACGAAGGCAAGGTGACGATTTTCGTCGCCGACGGCGGCCGGGTCTGGGATGGCACCAATGCGCTGGTAGGCGAATCCACGGTGTATCAGGTGACGATCACGGCCGCGGGTGCCTACACCGTGGAGGACACCGACACCGCCACGTCGCTGCCGACCTGGGCGGTGTACGGGGACGGCTCGCCGGCGGCGGCCTACCGCGGCAACTACTATGCGGGGGTTTGCGGCCAGGGATCTGGGGGCACCCTTGGGGACCTCGTAGCTCCGGAGGCCGACACGTCGCTGGCGGAGGGGCGGGAGCTTTCCTCCATCTTGCTCACCCAGGATGGCACCTCGCTCTTCGCGTTCTACCCCCAGGCATCGAGTGACCGCGACTACGGGTGTGTGCGGGTATTCAGGGCGGTACTGGGTGGCACGCTGCCGCTGGAGTGGACCCCGTTCCAGGGTTGGGAGGCCGGGGAGATGGCGTGGACGAGCACCAGCCACCCGCTCTCCCGCCGGTTTTCGGTCGAGCTCAACGGGGACGCAGTCGGGGACGAGCCTCTCTTGGAGACCTGGGGACTCAGCGCCACATACGACGCGGCTTGGGAGCCTCCGGTCGGCGGCGCCTCGAGCCCATCTCTGCTCACCTCCGGGTTGCTCAACTGGCGCGTGTTCGCCAGCAACGGCCTGACCGCGGGCTGGGACACCCCCTGGCCGGCCGATCCGTACTCGGATGTACTGGACCAGGTCGAGATCGAGCTCGCCTGGGACGGCGAGAGCGAGTCCTTCATGAACAGCCAGGGCCGCGACCTGTCCGTCTACCACGGGGCGCTGACCCCCGGAGAGAGCGGGTACACCGACGTCCTGATCGGCGGCGGAAACGGCGATTGGAAGATGGCGATCCTGCATGGCCGGGACGCCACCGGTGTACGCGAGGCGGCGGATCGGCCCCCCCAGGTCTCGAAGTGGACGGGGCTCGTGAACGCCTCGGCGATCTGGCAGGATCCGGCCGCGGACCCGACCGAACTGCCGGAACTGTGGATGGGGATGACCTACTCCGGGGAGGACACCAGTTTCCTCCGCGGGTTGATCCACGCCGACGATGTCACGACGTTGGAGGACGTGAGCACATGGTGCTTCGATACGTTTGCGCCTCCGCAGAGTGGGATCAGCGCTGTCAACTACTTGTTGGACCTCTACCCCCTGGACACGATCTACGAGCTCACCTGCCAGGACAGCAACCTGCTGGGCACGTGTGAACCCTGGCTGACGTGTGATCGGGACATCACAAACGGGGTGTCCTTCGACATGCACACCGCGGACATCGGCAACATGGTGGAGATCGTGGCGGTGGAGCGGGACTACGCCATCACCGCGGCTTCCCCGGCCACGCTCCCCTCCGGCGGCGTGGGAGGCGGCGGCCTGTGGGTGTTGCATCACGACGGGATCGACGGCATCGCCTACAACCACGTCGCCTTCCCCTCCTCGATGAGCTGCACCGAGCCCAACGCTTTCGAGGAGAACAACGAGTTCAACCTCCACTTGGACGAGGAGGAACTTGTAGATGCCGCCGGAAGCGGGGACGTGGTACTGTACTACGCCTCCCGGTACAACGCCGACGAAGGGGGCGCGTGTGGCGGGGCCTGGAAGGTGGCGTTCAACTTCAAGGACGCCGCGCCCTCGGCCACGTGGACCGCGATCTCC
>JAYVAS010000066.1:0-2078 GCA_043750895.1 Pseudomonadota bacterium | reverse complement strand
GGCGGAGCCTCCTGGTCGGTCATCGTCGTCTCGATCCCCCGGTAGCGGATCTCCAATTCCACCGCTGCACCAGCCGCCAAGGCCGGCGACGCTCGCGTTGTCAAGACCAGGCGGTCGATGAGGTGGTCGGCCGTCCGGTACCCGATTCTCACCTCGCTGTACGACGAGACGGGACAGGAGAGGCGTATCTCCCCAGCTTCGCCAGCCACCTCGGCCGTTGCGCGTTCACAGCGCCCCACGACCCCCTCGATCGCTTGGATGAAGGCCGAGGTATCGGTGAAGCTCGGTGGGGCATCCGCGGGCGGCCTCGCCGCGACCGTCCGCTCGCTCCGGTCCACCGTGATGTGGACCGTCGGGTCGGACAGTACCTCCACGTCCCCGACCTTCCACCACACGCGGGCCCCGTCTCTGCGCACCTCCCCTTCCTCGGTCTGGATTACCTCAGTGCTGCCGACGGCTCGCGCGGTGTAGGTCACGCCCATGCGAAGCCGCGTGTTCGAAGCGTAAGCGAGGTTGATAGCTGCCAGTGCCGCACGCACCTCGCTCGTGGTGTCCGCTTGGAGTGTCGGTGGTCGCAGGCGTAGCGGATCAGGCCTTGGCCAAAGGCCCCATACTCCCAGCGCAAATAGCAGACACCCGGCCGCAAGAGTGGCACCCTTCGACGTCCGCGTCACGGACCGTCCGCGAGGTGGCTCCGCGACTCCTGGATGGTTTCCATGCGCCGCTCGGTCTCCTTGATGACCCGCACCAGAGAGCCGTCGTTTGCGTATTGGTAGACGGAGGCGAAGTTCTGCTCGTCGAGTTCGGCGGCGAGGGCGAGCCGGAAGTTGTCGTAGACGTACGTTTTCACGCGGCCATCGAACGGCGAGACGCGCACGTCATCCACGTAGGCATCACCGGCCCCCGGGTTGGAGACCCTGAGCTCGATCGACTTCGTGGCCCAGCCGGGAAGGGTGAACACGACCTCGACGCGCTGCCAGCCCTCGATGGCTGGCGTATGCGTCGTGCCGTCGGGATCGGGAGTCACGACGGCCCCGTCCGCGAACACACGGATCTCCGTCGGGTAGTCGGCGACGGGCGATTCCCCCGGCTGGTAGACCCAGTACCCGAGGACGTACCTCACACCGACATCGGGAGCGAACGTGTCCTCGCACTCGCAGCTCCCGGTCTCAGTCGGGCCGGGCGCGTCCACACACTCCGCCGTGGTCACCGGCCACACCTGCCCGAGGTTCTCTCCGCTGCCGACACGGAGGCTGAACCACCCGGTGTGCGCGGCCTTGCTTGAAACATGGTCGGCGTGGTCCTCGAACGCGAAGTGGGGGCTCTTGCACGAGTGGAGGAGCCCCAGACCGATGAAGTAGGGCTCCTCGAAGTTCTCGGCGCCGAGTTGGCGGTATCGGGTGTTCGCCGCGACGGCGACGGGGACGCTGTCGTCCGCGTTGAACTGCGCGGACGAGTACCGGCCGAGCGCGTCGATCTCCTCACGCGCCTGTCCTTCGTCCGACATCGCAGTGACGATGCTGGTGTAGCGCCAACGATCGTAGGTGCCGCCGTTCACTGCGTACAACGGCGACCAGGCGGCACCGGCGTCCACCCAGAAAGGGGTGAAGGAGGCGTAGGTTCCGTCGCGCTTCATGTCGCCGGGCTTGTAGACCTTCGACGCCGACTCCGCGTAGTCGCGGCGGACGTCGTAGACGTAGGGCTTCTCGGCCCGCCAGTCTCCGCGGATCCCGTAGCGGAAGGGGTTGACCGTGTCGCCCGCGGTCGGGCAAGGGCCGTCGATGTCCGCGGTTCCCGGATCCTCCGGTGAGGTCGAGAGCGGACAGGTGCCGTCCTGCTCCATGGCGAAGCTGAAGTCAGCCTCCGGGCCCCCGAAGGCCCCGATGTCGTTGGGTGTACTGTTCAGGTCCTTCCGCGCGGGATCGGCATTTCCAGCGTTGATCAACGAGGATCCAAGCGACAGCGTGAGGTCCCAGAGATGGGGATTCGTTGACAGGCTGAACGAGGCAAACTTGGGATCGAGGCCGAGGTTGCCGTTGATGCCGCTCGGACCCGTCGTGAAGCCAGCGTAGTCGATC
>JAYVAS010000065.1:0-6110 GCA_043750895.1 Pseudomonadota bacterium | reverse complement strand
GTCTCCACCGAGCACCCAGGTGGTCTCTCCCGTGGCCCGGTCGATGCGCACGATCTGCTGGGTCCCGTAGAGCGAGAGCAGGTACGCGTCCTCCTCGGGGATCCACGCCATCCCGTTGGCGTGCGTCCAATCGGCGGCGCCGTCCGCGAGGTTCGTCCCGCCGGTGTCGGTCATGACCCCCGGCAACGACACGAAGGCGTCCCAGACCCGGGTGCTGGTGCCGTCGGGCGCGATCTCGACGAGGATGTCGGCCGCGATCAGCTCCCCGTCGATCTCCCGGGACTCGGTCAGGGTGTACGCCACCGTCCCGTCGGCGTGCCAGGCGGCGTCGTGGTGGGCCCCGGGCAACGGCACGCTGGTGCGGTTTCCATCGAGGTCCCAGGAGTCGAGGGTGGAATTCCCGTAGTCGTTGAAGTCCGAGGACACGGCGCGGACGCCGACCCCGGGCACCCACACCGGGAACATCGGGAACTGGTCTCCGATCGCCACCCCCCACACCGGGACCCCATCCCGATCGACGATGTTGACGGTACCCGTGGAGTACCGGCCGAGCCGCCCGGCGTCCCCGAAGTCGATGGCGCTGAAGAGGAGGTACTCGGTGGACGGCATCCCCTCCAGCGGCTGCTTGACCGCGAGGGGGCGCCCGTTGGCGGGATCCAGACGCCCGGTGGTGACGGTGACCGAACCGACGGCGACATCGTCCTCGTACACCTCCAGGACGTAGTCGCGCTCGGCGTGCAGGCCCATCACGCGGACGTCGTGGGTGGTGGTGGGCGCCGCAACTGCGGGGGTGTCCGGGAACCCCTCCCCGACGACGCGCCCCACCGAGGGCTCGGGCGAGGTCCAGGTCACGTGGGCGACGGTCGCCATCGCGGGCGCGAGCGCCACCGAGAGGTCCCGTTGGAGCAGGATCGCCGTCTCGTCGACGGCGCCTTCAGTACAAGCAAACAGCAGAATCAGGAACACACGACTCCAGGAGACGTCAGCGTTTCGTAAGCACGATACACGGCACCCATGTGGTTCCTCCTGCTCGCCTGCACTCCTGACTTCGAAATGACCGTCAGCCCCGCCTTGCTGAACCTCGGCGTGGTCGACTTCGCGGAGGAGATGCCCGAGGAGGGCTACGATCCGGGCCAGGTCAGCGTCACCAACGTCGGCAAGGGCGAACCCCAGCTCGCGCTGAGCGGGTACGACGCCGAGCACATCTGCGTCGTGGGCTTCACCGGGCGGGAGCTCCCCGTCACCCTCGGCGCCCTGCCCGAAGGCAGCACCTACCTGCTGAACATCGCGCCCTGCGGCTACATCGCCGGCGAACGGGACACGGAGGTCTCGACCGAGGTCACGCTCACCACCGGCGGGAGCCCAGCGACGGTGACCATCCCGGTCGTCTTCACGCCGACGCTGACCATCGAGGTCGAGACGGGATGAGCCTGGCCGCGCCAGGGACCGCCGAGCGTCTGTCGGCGTCGCTGGCCGCCAGCCGGACGTCGAGGTAGAAGCTTACAAACGAGGGACCCATGTTCCACCTCCTCCTCCTCCTCCTCGGCTGCCCCCCTGCGGACGACTCCTCGGCGCGTATCGAAGGCAGCGATGCGGGCGACTGCTCGGACGCGGCCGACAACGACGTCGACGGCCTCTTCGACTGCGACGACGACGGCTGCGCCGGGTCGCCGGACTGCGACACCGACGCGGACACCGACACCGACGCGGATTCCGACGCCGACGCCGACACGGACACGGACACGGACGCCGATTCGGACACCGACGCCGATTCGGACACCGACGCCGACACCGACGTCGAGCCCGGCCCCGCCGCCCGCTGGAGCGGAGAGCTGGACGCCGGGACGGACGCCCTGATGATCGAGGGGCGCTACACCGGGAGCGGGTTTGGGCAGCGGGTGGTCCTGGCCGATCTCGACGGCGACGGCGAAACCGACGTCGTCTCCTCCGCCATCTCCGAGAGCTCGGGGGCCGGCACCATCTACGCGATCCCCGGTCCGGTCGTCGCCGACACCGACGTCACCACCGCCGTGGCCCGCCTCGAGGGAACCGAGAGCAATCGCCTGCGCGGGTACGACCTCGCCAGCCCCGGAGACATGGACGGCGACGGCTGGGGCGACCTCGTCGTGGGCACCTACCCCGCCGGGACCGTCCTCGGGTACGTGGACATCGTCTTCGGGCCCGTCTCGGGCGATGTCACCCTGGACGACGTGGGCGAGCGGTGGTCCGCCGAGGCCACCAGCACCAGCGCGGGGATGGCGGTGGCCGCCGTCGGCGACGTCACCGGAGACGGCCTCCCCGACGCCGCCGTGGGCGCGCCGATGGACGGCGGCGGGGCGGCCTTCGGTGCGGTGTACATCCTGTCGGGTGATCGCCTCGGAGACAGCGTGCTCTCGGGCGCCGCGGCCCGCTACTACACGGACAACGTCCAGAACGGCACGGCGGGCACCGGATTCGGGTCTGCCATCGCCGAGGAAGCGGATGTCACCGGGGACGGGGTCGCCGATCTCGTGCTGGGGATGAGCAACTACTTCCAAACGGACTACACCGGCGCCGTCTACGTCGTGGAGGGGCCGGTATCGGGGGGTGGGATCGCCGATGACGAGGCGCTGGCGGTGATCACCGGCCCGGGTCAGTCCTTCGCCTACACGTGCGCGAGCGTCGACGCGATGGACCTGGACGGCGACGGCTACGACGACGTGGCGGCAGGCTGGTTCCGAGGCCACCAGGCAGGATCTATCTATATCTTCTCCGGCGACGGCCTCTCGGGCGATACCCCCGCGGCCCTCGCCGACGCACGCGTCAACGGGGACGCCACGAACGACGGGTTCGGAAGTGAAGTCTCCGGAAGCGACCTCGACGGCGACGGGACGGAAGACCTCCTCCTCGGGGCCCCCAGCCAGTCGGTGAACACCACCTACGACGGTCGGCTCTACCTGCTCTATGGCCCGGTGTCGGGCGTGCGCAACGCCGAGGATCTCGCCGCCGCGACCTTCATCGGCGCCGACACCAGCGCGATCCTCGGCTACTCCGCCATCGCCGGCGACGTGACCGGAGACGGCGTGCTGGACCTCCTCACCGGCGTTCCCGGCGGCACCTACGGGAGCGTGGCCATCTTCCCGGGATCCGCCCCCTGATCGGCGGCGACCCGCCCCCTACTCCAACAGCAACCCTCCATCGGCGTACACCCGGCCGGCCTTGCCCAGCTCGGTGTCCCCGTTCTCGATCTGCTTGAACACGTTCACGGCGGGGCTGGGCAATGCCACCCGCCCGAGGGTGTACGTCTGGTCGCGCACGAGCGACATCCACGCCGCGTTGAGCACGGCCGCGCGGGCCTCGGAAGGGAGGAGCAGGTCGGCGAGATCGGTGGGCAGGCGGGAGCGGTCCAACGCGCCGTCCACGAAGTAGCGTGCCGCGACCTCGTCGTTGCTGCGCAGCTCGTCTCCACCTCCGGTGCGCGCGAGCCAGGTGGCAACCTCGCCGGTGGCGTGGCCACGTTGGGGCCGGTCGACCTGCCCCCGGAGGTCCTGGGACTGCCAGCCGGCTTCCCCCGGGAGTTTGCGCGGAAAGGCGAAGGAGGAGTCCACGGTGACGCCCAGGCCGCCGTGACACCCCATGCAGGTGCGGTGCTCCTCGTCGGTCTGTAGCCGCAGCCGGCCCTCGGCGTCCTCGATCCAACCCTGGTACTGCCAACCGAAGTCGTTACGCAGCCCCACCTCGGCCTCGCCGCGGTACACCGGCAACCCGCCCTCGCTCTTGTCTTCGGCCTCGATGCGGTAGGCGTCCACGTAGCCCCACCGATCGAGCGCCTGCACCTTCTTGCTGTACCGGAGCTCCTTCATGCGGGCCGAGAGCGCCCCGGGCGCCGAGAGGTCGACGTAGCGCACACTGTGGAGGAACTCGACGCCAAGCGGGTACACCCCGGGCACGACCGGCTCCTCCACCCCCACCCACGTGGCGGGGAGCGATCCACGGCCCGTGACCGCGGCCTCGAGGATCCCATAGTTGGCGACCTCGGTGTCACGATCGGGGCGGAGGCGGGCCGGGAGCCGCACGAAGACGTCGTCGGTGGCCCCGTTGGTGGGCCAGAAGGCGCCCGGGAACGGCTGATACCGGATGGCACGCCAGCCCGACCCGTCGCGGGCGAAGCCGGCGGCGTCGACCCCGGCGGCGAACGCCAGGTCGGGGACCCAGCCCGCGAAATCCTCCCGCCCGGCCAACGCCGCCCGTAGCGGGGGGTAGTTGTCGGTGCGGATCCAGGCCTCCACCTCCGCGAGGTCGGTCTCGGCGACGTGGGGGCCGCGATCGACGAAGAGGTTGGTCCAATGGTTGGTGAGCGCGGCGTCCGAGAAGGCGTACTCCTGCTGCAATTCCCAGTCGACCAGGTGGTTGGGCGCCTTGCCCACGGTGTGACAGGCCCAACAGGGATTGGCAACCCCGGCGGTCGCGGTGTAACACTGGGGAGGGACGGCCGCTTCGGGGTTGTCCACCACGCCGGCGCGGGCGCGCGCATACGCGAGCGGGTCGTAGGGGTGGGTCGGGGAGGCGGGCCCCCCGCCGCTACACGCGACGAGGAGGCCGACGGCACCGATCGCTACCGCGCGGGCCACGATGACACGTTTTCCTCACCGGGGTGCTGCACGCTCAGGAACAAGGTGCGCATGTCGGCGGAGAACGCCGGTCCGGTGACCTCGGCGTCACTCGGCCCCGCGAACACCCGGAAGGCCATCCCGTAGGTGGCCGTCGCCAGCTCGGTGTGGGTGTCGTCGTGCGCCGGGTCCAGGTCCAGGTAGTAGAACGCATCGGCGTGGCCGTTGCGTCCCCAGTTGCCGTCGGTGCCAAACCACACCCCACCATCCCTGTCGATGAGGAGGTTGTCCGGATTCGCGGCATCGAAGTCACCCGCGGCGTTGGTCCCGCCCCAAACCTGGAACCAGGTGAACTCGGTGGAGAGGGCCGGCGACACGGCGTCCCCCTCCTCGATCGCGAAGATGCGCCCGTCTTTGTCGTTACGGGCGGTCGAGGAGGAGTGGGTCGCGGGGTCGCGGAGCACACCGTCCTGGTCGGTCTGGGTGCGCCGGTTGTCGTTGGTGAAGGCGACGTAGAGACGCGGGTTGCCGCTGGGGTCGAGCGGGTTCCACTCGATGTCCTCGGGGCGGTTGAGCTCCGTCGCGCCGACCTTGGCCGAGGCGGTGAAGAGCGTCTGCAACACCGTGTCCTGGTCGGCGTAGCCGGCGAGGCTGTTCCAGGTGGTGTCACCGAGCGCGTCCCCCACGGTGCGCGTGGCGTCGCCGAGCGCCTCACCGTTGGGCGCGAGGTCGGCGCTGGTGAGCGAGAGCTCGACCCAACGCCCGGTCGCCGGGGCCGCGGCGGTGGGCGCCGCACCGGTGTCCACATGGGTGTATCCGGTGGTCACGTCGAGCCCGTCGAGGTGGGCGACGTAGACCGTCCCCTCGTCGAGCAGCGCGCGCACCTGGGTGCGGTCCATGTCGCTGGTGTAGACATCCGCCGACACGAACTTGTAGATCCGGCCCGAACGGCGGTCGTCGCCGGCGTAGTAGACGATGGGCTGTCCATCGATGAGGTTCCAATTCTCGTCCACGGCGAAGGTGGCGTTCTCCCAACGCGCGCGCCCGAAGGCCCCCAACTTCTTGTGGCCCACGCCCGCGGACGTCAGGCCCTCGTACTCGGCCGGCGCCTCGCCCACGTCGATCTCCACGAGGTACCCGTAGAGATCCTTGGCGTGGTGGGTGTCGGCGTTGGAGGAGAGCCCGTACTCACCGGAGGTCGACGGGGTCACGTCCACCGTGAGCGTACTGCCGGCGTCACAGCCGTACCCGGCGAGGAACATGTTGTTCGAATCCCAACAGGGTTCGAGGTCCCCATAGTAGCCCTGGGCGTTCTCTTCCGCGGTGATCACCGTGCCCCACGGGGTCTGCCCGCCCGAACAATCGGCCAGGATGCCGGAGGCGACGTTCGGGGGAAGGGTGGCGCCGGCGTCGTCCTGATCGGCGCTGACGGTGATGCCTGTGACGTGGGTGAGGGTCGCGGAGGTGGCGTCGTAGCGCAGGTTGTCCGAGCCGAGGTCGACCAGCCAATCTCCGGTGGCG
>JAYVAS010000064.1:0-7367 GCA_043750895.1 Pseudomonadota bacterium | reverse complement strand
GGGTACACCCGCGCCGCGCCGTCGTTGCAGTCGGTGGACTGCGGCCAGCCGTCCCCATCACGGTCGAAGTCGTCGGCGCCGTCGCAGTTCTGGTCGACGCCGTCGTACCAGATCTCGCTCGCGCCGGGGTTGACCGCGCTGCGCGTGTCTTCACAGTCCGTGCCGCCGTAGGCCGAGGACAGGTAGCCGTCCCCGTCCCGATCATAGTCGCTGCCGCCGTCGCAGTTCTGGTCGACCCCGTCGTACCAGACCTCGCGGGCGGTGGGCTTGATGCGGGCGCTGGTGTCCCCGCAGTCGGCACCGAAGGGCGTGACGGCGTAGCCGTCCCCGTCCTGATCGTAGTCGTCGCCTCCGTCGCAGTTCGCGTCGACGCCGTCGTACCAGGCGTCGGTCGCGCCGGGGTAGGCGGTGGCCAGGCCATCGTCGCAGTCGGTGCCGCCCGTGACGAGGGCCGGGTAGCCGTCGCCGTCGGCGTCGGTCAGGTCCTCGCCGTCGCAGTCCTGGTCGATGCCGTCGTAAGGCACCTCGTACGCCCCGGGGTAGGTCGTGGCGTCGTCGTCGTCACAGTCCACACTGGTTTCGGCGCCGTCCGCGTCGTGGTCCGCCACCTCGACCGTACCGTCGCAGTCGCTGTCGACGCCGTCCCCCGACACCTCGGGGGCGCCCGGCCACACGCTGGCATCGGCGTCGTCACAATCGGTTCCCCCCCAGGCGGCGCTGTCGAGCCCGTCGCCGTCGGCGTCGAAGTCGCTGTCCCACAGGCAGTCGGCGTCCACGCCGTCGTACGCCGTCTCGGTGGCGCCGGGCCAGACGTCGGCGCGGGTGTCGTCGCAGTCGTCGGCGAGGTCGAAGGTGTCGCCGTCCTGGTCGAAGTCGTTCCCGCCAGCGCAGTCCCCGTCCACGCCGTCGTACCAGACCTCCGCGGCCCCCGGGTACGCGGTCGCATCGGTGTCCACGCAGTCCTCGGACCACTCCACGCCGTCGGCGTCCTGATCGAAGTCGGAGTGAGCGTCGCAGTTGCTGTCGAAGCCGTCGTACCAGGTCTCGACCTCGGCGCACGCGTCGCACGCGGCGTGGGCGATCCAGTCGGCGCCCCCGGCGGTGTCGGCCATGAGCTGATCGAGCGCGGCCACCAGGGCGGCCTGCTCCGTCGCGTAGGCCGGATCGTCCACGAGGTCGTCCTGCTCGAAACGATCGGCGACGAGGTCGTAGAGCTCGTAGGACCGACAGGGGGCGGCCCCGTTGGACACGTAGACCACGAGCTTGTAGTCCCCCAGCCGCACCGCGCCCTTGCCGGTGATCGAGCCGTTATCCAGCTCGGAGTAGAGCTCGGTCCACACCACCGCGCGGTCGCTCAGGCCACCTTCGAGTACGGGCCGTAGGCTGATGGAGTCTCGGGCGCAGGTGTCGCCCACGGCGCAGGTGGGGGAGCTGAGATCCAGCAGGTCGGCGACGGTGGCGTACACGTCCACCAGGCTCGCCGGCTCGCCGCTTTCGAGCCCGGCTTCGACGCGGTAGGTGCCGCCGTCGGGCAGCACCCCGCCGTTGTCCAGCGCGTCCTGGAGGGCGGCGCCGTCGGCCAACATGAACGGGACTCGGATGCCCGACTCGTACACCGTGGACTTGCCGCGACCGTCGGAGAAGTTGCCTTCCGCCACGGCCTTGGGGGTGCCGTTGTCCCCCAGGAACACGACCAGCGTCTCGTCGAGCTCCGGGACGCTGGCGAGGAGGTCGGCGAGCTCGTCGTCGAAGCAGTTGACCACCTGCCGCTGGTTGACCACCTGGCTCCCGCGGGCAGTGCCGCCGCAGCTCACCACGGCGTTGTTCCACGTCGCCTCCGAGCCGGCGCCGGTGGAGTGGGGCAGGTGGTAGCTCATGAAGGTGATGCGGCGTTCTCCGGCCGCCGACCGGTCGTCGAGCCAGGCCAGGGCGTCCACCGAGGCCTGCGCGGTGGGGGAGCGATCGGTCTTGGTCGACGCGCGGGTGAGGTAGCCCGAGCTCATGGTCGCGCTTTGGATCGACTCCATGTAGAGCCAGCTCGTGTAGGAGGAGAGCTGCCCGTCGGTGTTCCCCTGGAACCACTCGAAGCCGACCTGGACCGGCCGGTCGGCGATGTCCAGATCCGCGGTGGTCACGTCGTCCGGGGTGGTGGCGTCTTCGCCGAGGTGCCACTTCCCGAACAGGCCGGTGGCGACGCCGTTGTCCTGGGCGAGCTGGGCGAGGGTGTCGGGCGTGGCTTCCAGACGCTCGGGGGAGCCCTCGTCCAGCACCGCGCCGACGCCGTTCCGGGAGGGCCACTCCCCGGAGTAGAGCATCGCCCGGGTCGGGGAGCACATCGGCGTGGCCCACGCGTCCGTGAACCGAACCCCGACGCCCGCGAGGAGGTCCATGGTGGGCGTGGACGGGCGCGTCTCCGTGGGATTGTCGACGTCCGCGGCGTAGGACCCGACCTTGTCCGTCCCGAGGTCGTCCGCGATGATGATCAGCGCGTGTTGGAAGTCCGCCGCCGCCGCGGGACCAGCCAAGGAGCCAACCGCGAAAGCCACAAATAGTCGAAGGTGCACGGACATAATGGCTCTCACGCGCCGAACGCAACGTGCCCGACCGCTGTGAGGCTGTCAAGGAGAAGTCAACGACCGCCAGGGAGCGGGTCTTCCTGGGGTCGGCATCGCGTGGCTCGTCCGCGTGACGGGGACCGGACCGTCCCAGTGCCGCTCGGTACGCCCCTCCGTGCGCCCCTCGCTCCGTGCTAAACCCCGGCCACCATGTCCCTCAACGCCGACACGCCGATGTTCCGCCAATACCGGGAGATGAAGGCGGCCTACCCCGACGCGCTGCTGTTCTTCCGGATGGGGGACTTCTACGAGTTGTTCGGTGACGACGCGGTGTGGACCGCCCAGGCGCTCGAGCTCACGCTCACCTCGCGGGACAAGAACGTCGAGAACGCGACCCCCATGTGCGGGGTGCCCTACCACGCGGTGGACGCCTACCTGCGCCGGCTGCTGGAGATGGGCCGGAAGGTCGCCATCGCCGAGCAGGTCGAGGATCCCAAGCTCGCCAAGGGCATCCTCAAGCGGGAGATCGTGCGGGTGCTCACCCCCGGGCTCTGGGCCGACGCGGTGGACGCCCACGAGGGGGCGTGGATCGTCGCGGTGACGGGCGGGCCGGGCGCGTGGGCGCTGGCGCGGCTGGACGCGAGCACGGGGGACCTGCGGGTGGCCGAGATCACCACCACCGACGCGCTCGTCGCCGAGCTCACGCGCATCGATCCCAAGGAAGCCCTGCTGGGTCCGGAGGCAGCCGACCCCGAGATCCGGCGCGTGCTCGGCGCGGCCTGCGTGAGCACCGTCGAGGAAGGGGCAGGGGACGTGGTCGGGTTGCGCGCCCGATTCGGGAGCGCGGTGGAGGGGCTCGGCCCGGGCCTGGTCGCGGTAGGCACGCTGCTCGCCTACGCCGAGGACCATCTGCGCGCGGCCCTGGTCAACATCACCCGGCTGCAGCCCTACCTCGTGGGCGGGTCGATGGGCCTGGACGACGCCACCCGTCGAAACCTCGAGCTGTTCAAGCCGCTGCGCGGCACCGGCCGCATCGGCACGCTGGTGCACCTCGCCGATCAGGCCCAGACGGCGATGGGCGGCCGTCTGCTCCGGGAGTGGCTCGCCGCGCCGCTGTTGGACGTGGAGCGGATCGCGGCGCGGCACGACGCCGTGGAGGTGTTGGTTCACGACGGGGAGCGCCGCCGGGAGGTGCGGGCCTTGTTGGGCGGCGTGGCCGACATGGAGCGCATCGCCGGCCGCATCGCGCAGAACACCGCCACCCCGCGAGACCTCGGCGCGCTGCGCACCTCGCTGCTGAAGGTGCCGGCGCTGGCCCAGGTGGCGGCGCACCCCGCCCTGGTGCTGGAGCTCTCGACCGATCACGGCGCCGACCTCGCCGGCGACCTCGACCAGTGGCTGGTGGACGATCCGCCGCCGGTCTCGGGGGAGGGCGGCATCCTGCGCCCCGGGGCCGACCCCGAGGTGGATCGGCTGCGGGGGCTGTCGCGCGACGCGAAGGGTGCCATCGCCGCGCTCGAAGGCCGGCTACGGGACCAGAGCGGCATCTCCTCGTTGAAGGTCCGGAACAACGGCGTGTTCGGCTACTACATCGAGGTCACCAAGGCGAACCTGGAGAAGGTGCCGGCGGCGTGGCACCGCAAGCAGACCATCGCCAACGGCGAGCGGTACATCACCGCCGAGCTCAAGGAGTACGAGGACGACGTCGCCGGGGCCGAGGAGAAGCTCCTGGTCCTGGAGGCGCGGCGCTTCACGGAGCTGCGCACCCGGATGGCGGGCCAGATCGTGCGGGTGCAGACCATCGCGCGCGCCATCGCCTCCCTGGACGTCTACGCGGCGTTCGCGGAGCTGGCGGTGCGCCAGCGTTACACCCGCCCCGAGATGACGGCCACGCCGGGTCTGCACCTCGTGGCGGCCCGCCACCCGGTGGTGGAGGCGACCCGCACCGACGAACGTTTCGTGCCCAACGACCTCTCCCTCGATCCCGCCGGCCGGCTGGTGATCCTGACCGGCCCCAACATGGCGGGCAAGAGCACGCTGATGCGACAGGTGGCGCTGATCGTGCTGCTCGCCCAGGCCGGGTGTTTCGTGCCTGCGTCCAAGGCGCGGATCGGGGTGGTGGATCGGGTGTACGTGCGGGTGGGCGCATCCGACGACCTCGCCCGCGGGCAGTCTACCTTCATGGTCGAGATGGCCGAGACGGCCAACATCCTGGGCGGGGCCACCAGCCGTTCGTTGGTCCTGCTCGACGAGATCGGGCGGGGCACCAGCACCTACGACGGCCTCGCCATCGCGTGGGCGGTGGCCGAGGATCTGCACGACCGGGTGGGCGCGCTGACGGTGTTCGCGACGCACTACCACGAGCTTGCGGCGTTGGCCGAGACCTGCGAGGGGGTGCGCAACCTGCACGTCGCCGCCACCGAACACAACGATCGCATCGTGTTCCTCCGCGCGCTGCGGGGGGGGCCGGCGCCGGGCTCCTACGGGATCCAGTGCGCCCGCCTGGCCGGGCTCCCGGGGCCGGTGGTCGAGCGCGCCAAGCGCCTGCTGGGCCAGTTGGAGAAGAAGCGCCCCAAGCCCGAGGCTACCCAGATGTCCCTGTTCGGCGGCGGGGCCGCGCTCTCGTCGCCGGCCGCGCCCCCTCCCGCGCCGCTCGTCGATCCGGTGCGCGCGGCGATGGAGGCCATGGATCCCGACACGATGAGCCCGCGGGAGGCGCAGGCGGCGCTGTATCGGCTGTGGGAGCTGAGTAGGGGTTAGGGCCCCTCGCATCTCCCCCCAGGTTTCCTGCATTCTGTAGTGTAACACACACACACACACACATTCCGTGCCAGGGTACTCTTCAAGGGCGGCGCTCGCGTCATCCTGAACGGGCGCCGCCTCGAACCCTCGGGGAGGCCTCCATGGTACGGTCACGCATCGTTCTTCTGCCACTCTTGTCCCGCTACCGCGCGGCGTCCGCCGGGAACGCGTTCGGCGCGGGGACCACGAAATTCATCGAGATCGACGTGCCGGAGTTCGTGTCGCTGCTCCCCTACGCGGAGGAGCTCACCCTCTACACGATGGGCGAGGCAATGACGACGTACTTCCAGTGGGGGATCTACTTCAACTCCGGCTACGAGCGGCAGTTCGAGCTCGCCACGGGGCCGTTCCAGATCGGCGGCACCGTCACGGCGGGCACCCCCGGCCCCACCCGGCACGCCGCCTACACCACGCCGCTCACCAACTTCCAGCTCGCGTCTCGGCTGTTCCTGGGGATCGGCAACGCACAGGGCACCTTATTCGAGACCGGCGTGTGCAACGCCACCCTTGCCGTCAGAACGTCTGGGGTCTGACGGTGCCGCGCACGCTGGCGGGGAGCGGGGGGATTGGCACGACGGGTTTGGTCCCGCGGGCTCCACAACGTGCCGACTCACTTTCGGACGACGTGTACCAGTTCCCCTGGAACCGGGTGGAGCGCCCCACCTTCAACTCAGGCACCCCGCCCTCCGGGTGGTTCCCCCCCAACCGCTACTCGGTGACCTGGGGGGTGGTGAGCCTCGTCACCGACACCGGACCGGACGGTGTCACCGCCTTGACCTCGGCGACCGAACTCCGCGTCTGCCAGAACCAGGGCCGGTGGATCGGCACGCTCGACGACGGCACGGTGGTGCTCGCCTGGGTGTACACCCTCACCGGCGAGCTGGTGCTGGTGGAGTCCTCGGGCGGCGCGTGGACCCGGGTGGACCTCGTGGCGTTGGGCGCGGTCACCGCGACCGGCTTCGTGGACGTCGTCTCGGTGGCCACCCAGGGTAATCGGGTGGCGATCGTGGCGCCGGTACGCGCCAGGTCAGGTGGGACGGCGCTCCTCGTGGCGTTCGAGCTGGAGCGCGCCGGCTCCACGTGGACGCTCGTGGCTGCGCCCGCCATCAACACCGCCGTCAGTGACCCCTTGCTCCCGGTGATCGCCTACCTCCCCGGTGGCAACCCCGTGGTGGTCGCGGTGACGGGCGCGGCGGACGTGAGCCTGTGGGACGTCCAGGCGGGCACGACGGTGACGGTGAACAGCGGCGGGAACCCCTGTGTGGTGGCGGGCGTCGCGGCGGGGGACGCCGGGGTCTACGTCACGTGGTCGCAGACGGTGGGGAGCAAGGGCACCTCCGAAGCGGGGTCTGTCTACGGGCGGGTGTACGCCTACACCGACAGCACGGCCACCGCGGTGGGCGCGGCGAGCACCAGCGCCACCGCGCTCGCCGGCGACGACCTGGGCGACGTCCCGGCCTGGGACCCGGCGGTGGACGTGTACCCGGACGGGACGGCGTGCCTGGTGTGGCATCAGAAGGTGGGGAAGGGTCCGAACGACCCCACCGAGATCCGCGTGGCCCGCCTGACCGCGGCGGCCACCGCGGCGGAGGCGGCGGACAACGAGGTGGTGTCGGCGAGTTCCGGACGGCCTCGGCATTTCTACCCCACCCCCTCGGTGGACGGGCGCTTCACCACGGTGGTGTGGGAGGGGCGAATCAACGCCCGGGGCGCCCCGGCCGACGTGCTCGGGTGTCTCGGCGTCACCTCCCGCTCGGGGCCGCCCTTGGATCCCGCCGGGTTGGTCGAGATCGTGCGGTCGAGCGGCGAACTCGAGGAGCTGATCTACCCCACGAGCGTGTTCGCTTCGCTCTCGCGCCTCCACCTCGCGTGGATCAACGTCGAGTACAAAAAGAACGGGGATGTGCTCAGCGTCGCCATCGAGCACCTCTCGGCGAGGCTCCTGTGACGCCGCTCCTTCTGCTCCTCCTCGGTTGCCCGCCCAAGCCCGATCCCGTCGACACCGACACC